>JABGVY010000351.1 GCA_018645845.1 Gammaproteobacteria bacterium
ATCAGTAGTCCGGCAGACCTGTTCCAGTTGACCCTGGAACAGTTGGTGAATCTAGAGCGCATGGCGCCGAAATCTGCCAACAACCTGCTTGAGGCGCTGGAAAAAAGTAAGACAACGACGCTTCCGCGGTTCATCTACGCACTGGGCATCCAGGAAGTAGGTGAGTCGACCGCAAGAAATCTTGCGCAGTTCTATCACGGGATCGCACCACTTCGGCAGGCTGATGAAGATTCTTTGCAGGAGGTCCCTGATGTTGGCCCGATTGTCGCGAAAAACATCGCACACTTTTTCCAGCAGGAAATAAACCACCAGGTCATTGATAGTTTGCTGGAAAGTGGTGTTTTTTGGGAGGAACAAGCGCCCTCTGCAGCCTCTAGTGCGCTTGCGGGTGAGACCTATGTGCTGACCGGAACCCTGACGACCCTAACCAGAAGTGATGCCAAGGCGAGGTTGATTTCGCTCGGGGCGAAGGTGTCGGGTTCAGTTTCGGCTAAGACCAGTTATGTGGTTGCCGGTGATGCCGCCGGTTCCAAGTTAACCAAGGCGCAGGAGCTTGGTGTTGCCGTTCTGTCAGAGGCAGATCTGCTGCGGCGTCTCGAGGTATACGATGCCTAGTGCCCAGTTGCTAAAGATACGGCGAAGTTTCGTGTTCTTCTTGGTTATCGCTCTGATGGGCTGCACAAGCGCGCCACCGGAGAACAAGAATGACATCTGCAAAATATTCTCCGAAAAGAAAGGTTGGTATAAAGACGCCAAGAAATCATCACGACGCTGGGGAACAGACATCACGGTAATGATGTCGATGATGTACCAGGAGTCATCGTTCATGGCGCGAGCGAAACCGCCAAGAACAAAAATATTGTGGGTATTACCTGGTCCAAGACCGGCGAGTGCATACGGTTACGCCCAGGCGACCAATGACACCTGGCGCGCATACCAGCGGGCCACCGGTAGAGGCGGTGCAGACAGGAACAAGTTTGATGACGCCATAGACTTTATCGGCTGGTATAACGATCAAAGCCAGCGTAAGAACAAGATAAGCAAATCGGATGCCTATCACCTGTATCTCGCCTACCACGAAGGACAGGGTGGGTTTGCCCGCCGAAGTTATAAGAACAAACAGTGGTTAAAGGATGTCGCGACAAAGGTATCCAAGCGATCCGGCGTCTACCGAGCGCAGCTCAACGAGTGTGAGGCGAAATTTAACGGTGGATGGTTCCGCAAGTTGTTTTCGTAATGGTCGTCTATCGGGCGTTTGTACCTCGCCACCACCGTCATCCCTACTTGCGGCGCAAGCGCCTCCTCAGAGAGGTCTCCTGCTCGTAAAATGTTGCGGGTCGAATTTACTGCGCGGGTAGTATGCTCCCCTGCATCGGTATCAGTTTCCTCATGTCGATGTTGAGCAGTGTGGGTCCTTCACGGTCCATGGCAGCTTCGAACGCCGTCGTGAACTCGGTCAAAGTTTGCACACCCACTCCGGTCACACCCATACTTTCGGCCAGCCCGGCGAAATCCACAACCCCAAGATCAGTGTCACTGTATCGACCTTCAAACTGCTGGGACTGAAGACCGCGAAGAACACCGTAACCGCCGTCATTGAACACGCAGATCACCATGGGAAGCTGATACTGGGCCGCAGTCGCTAGTTCCGTTGCATGGAACATAAACCCGCCGTCACCGTGTATAACAACGGTTTTCTTGCCGGTGCCAGCGGCCGCGCCAACTGCCAAAGGAAGACCGGGGCCTATGGCGGCAGAATTTGGACCGATGAATGTTCGTGGTCCGTATATCGGCAAAAGCTGGTTAACAAAATTGTACGCAGGAACAGTTGTATCCCTGACGATCAGGGTATCCCTGGGTGCATGTTCGCGTATGGCGTCCAGGATGCCTTCGTAGTCCGAACCTAACCGCTGCCTCAATTTTTGCCTGAGTTCGCGGTTCGCTGTCTGGATTTTTTCAACAAATTCAGGCGGGCAAGGTTCCGGGTTCATGGCAGCATCAATCGCTGGCAGAATTTCTGCAGCATCGCCGATCAGCGAGGCTTCCGATTTGTGTACCAGGTCGACGACCGATGCGTCGATATCAATATGAAGCAACTTGCCTGGCGGTATCAGGGCGGCCCCCGAACCGCCAACGCCAACCTGAAACCGGGTGCCGATCGCTATGGTCAGGTCAGCATCCATCATGTCGCTGTGCAGTTTTCTGCTCTGGTACAGGTTACCAATGGCCAGAGAATGATCCTCGGTAATGGCCCCCCTGCCATTGGGTGTCATAAAAACAGGCGCCTGAAGTTTCTCGGCCAGGCGAGTTAATGCGTCAGAAGCGCCCCCATAGGTGACGCCGCCACCGGCGATGATGATTCGTTTGCGGCTGCCGGTAATTAACGAAACGGCGCGGTCAAGATCGCCCGCCATTTCAGGGTTAACTGGATTGAAGCCCTGTCCGCTCTCGCTGACTTCAGCGTACTGCAGGTCAATTGGGATTTCGACGGCTCCGGAAGAGGGTCTACCGGAACTGATATCGTTCGCGACTTCCAGAATCGTGTCTTCAATCCTTGCGGCGATTCGAACCGACTCAGCCCGTCGGGTAACTGTTCTGAGCATTGGCAGTTGTGCTTCCGCTTCGTGAACATAACCCTGTGCTTTGCCGTAGAACCCGGTTTCTGCCTGACCGGTGATCAGCAGAACAGGGGAGGATGCATATTGGGCTTCGTAAAGTCCGGTGACGGTATTGGTGGTACCCGGCCCGGTACTGGCAATCGCAATGCCGGTTTTACCGGTCGCGCGCGCATAGCCGTCTGCAGCATGGGTGGCGCCCATTTCATGTCGGCAATCGATTATCTGTATAGTGCCATCGCGGCTGATGGCGTCGAAGATGGGCATGTTGTGAATGCTCACAATCCCAAAAACATGAGTGGCACCTATTTTCCTAAGGGCGCTGACTACGGCATCTGCTCCAATCATGGCTATCTCCTTTTTAGCAAGCAGTATGCCGCTCCTTAGGGGCTGACCACAACCGCGTCGGCCAACGGGAGTAGTCTATCCGGTTCTACTGTGCCCCGGGCTTATGGAACCTCATAGCTTAGCCTGTAAATAACATTGGCGCGGTCGTCGGCGATTAGCAGACTGCCATCGGGCATCTCCAGAATGTCCGTGGGTCTTCCCCAGGCCACGTTGTTCTGTAGCCAGCCATCTATCAGGATACTTGTTGCTCCGGTTTCAGGGTTAACGATGGTGATGTTGTATCCCGTGTGTCCGGCCTCCGGTGTGCGGTTCCAGGAGCCATGTTCGGCAATGAATATTTCCCCGCGGTATCGCTCCGGGAACATGGCGCCGGTATAAAATTTCATAGCCAGTGGTGCAACGTGGGGGCCCAGTTCTACCACCGGGGGTTCGACGGGGAAAGTCGGAGCACCAAATTTGGGGTCAATCACAGAGCTGGCGTGCCTATAGGGGAACCCAAAATGTAACCCTGCGATAGGTGCCCGGTTGAGTTCACAGGACGGTGTGTCGTCGCCAAGAAGATCCCTGCCATTGTCCGTGAACCACAGTTCTCCAGTGCCAGGGTGCCAGCTGAAGCCGACTGAATTGCGTACCCCTCTGGCGAATATTTCAGGTTGTAGTGGCACGCGTTCAATGTCCAGGTGCATGATGGTCGCGAACCAGGGGTTTTCTTTTACGCAGACATTGCAGGGGGCGCCAACATTAAAAAAGAGGTTACCTTCCGGGCTGAACCCCAGGTATTTCCAGCCATGGTGTGTTTCTTCTGGCAGTTGGTCATAGAGGACAAAGGGTTCGGGGCTGGCTTCAAATGTCCGGTCGATGTTTTGATAAACCAGGAGTTTGTTAACCGCGCCGACATATAGGTCGCCGTCCCGAATAGCGATGCCGGTAGGTAGGGTCAGGTTATGGTCAATAGTCACTACTTTGTCTGCGGACCCATCCGAATTGGCATCAAGGACGCCATATAGATTGCCAGCGCGAAGGCTTCCAGCGTAGACAATACCTGATTCGCTCAGGGCTAGCTGTCGTGGATTCGCCAGTTCTGCAAACACAGATATTTGAAACCCCGGGGGCAGTCTCAATGCCTCGAGTGGCAGGTCATGGCTTCTGGCGAAACACGGCACAAGCAACAGCAGGCTGAAAACGTTTAGCAGAATGAGCCTGATCAGGCTCAGGCTTATGCTCAATGGTGATATGATCGTGGTCCACATGCTACTGCTCCTGATGATTTCCAATTCTTATGTTGACTGAAGCACTCAAGGAAGATATCCAGAGGGCGTATTCCCGGTTGCTCGAAGAGAAAGGATACCGGGCCAGGCGCTGCCAGAAAACCATGATTGCGGAAATAGCCCGGACACTCGGTAATGTACCCGAAGATAACAGCGTCTGCGTGGTCGAAGCCGGGACAGGAACCGGTAAGACAATCGCCTATGCCATAGCGTCCATTCCGATAGCAAAACAGCTAAAAAAGAAAATTGTTATTGCCACAGCAACGGTCGCATTGCAGGAGCAGATAGTCTACCAGGATCTGCCTGATATCCGCTTGCACTCAGGGTTGGAGTTTTCCTTTGCCCTGGCGAAAGGCAGAAGGCGTTACCTTTGTCTGTCCCGCCTTGACCTTGCGTTGCAGGATACCAGTCAGGGAAACCAGGCCTTTTCGTTTTTTGAAAATGCGGCTGGCGACAGTGATCAGGTCGATTCGGCGATTTTTGATTCAATGCTGACGGCGCTCGGCAAAGGGGAGTGGGATGGGGAACGAGACAGCTGGCCGGAAGAGATTAATCATGCAACCTGGGCCCGGGTGTCAACGGACCACGCCCAGTGCACTCATCGCCAATGCAGCCATTATGAAAATTGCTACTTTTACAGAGCACGCGAGAATATTCACCGGGTTGATTGCATTGTCACCAATCAGGATCTGGTTCTGTCCGATCTGATGATGGGGGGAGGCGCGGTGCTGCCTGATCCGGAAGATACAATTTATATCTTCGATGAGGGTCATCATCTGCCTGAAAAGGCCGGCAATCACTTTTCTCATTTTCTGGCGCTTTATGCGACAAAAACCTGGTTACAACAGATCCCAACCAGCTTGAAACTCGCCAGTGCAGAAGTACCCGCTATTGGTTCCGGCCTTATCAACGATGTTGATTCCACAGTGCAACAGGCAAGCCAGAGGCTGGATGATGCGGCCCAGGTGCTACAGTTGCTTAAAGCTGACGCAGAAGAACAAGATGACGGCTGGCAGTATCGGTTTCCTCGGGGTCGGGTCGGCAATGAGATTACCGAGGTATCAAAGCAGTTGGCGAACAGTTTCGTGCGCCTGGATGATCGGGTGGACCGTGTGTTGCCACTCATCGAAAGCACTCTGGAAGACGTCTCTGCCGCGCAGCGGGAAAGCGTTGAAAACTGGTTGTCAGTGGTAGGTTCGATTTCTACGCGCGTGTCTGCGGCCGCTGAGCTTTGGCATAACTTCTCCGTAGCGGAGCATTCGCCTCCCTATGCGAGGTGGGTTGGGTTTTCGACCCAGGGTCAAACTGAAGGCATGGAAATACAATTGTCGTGTCATCCTGTTTCGGTGGCGGATGAGCTGTTTGAGAGACTCTGGTCACGTTGCGCAGGTGCGGTACTAACCTCAGCAACCCTGTCGGTCGCCAGGGATTTCTCCAGTTTCCAGTCCAAATCCGGGATTCCAGCAGACATGGTATTCACCAGTCTGGCCAGTCCGTTTCGATACCAGGAACAGGCGGTTCTTGCAGTACCAAAGATGCGTACCGATCCTGGACAGGCTGACCAGCACACACAGGAGATAGCGGAACTGATTCCGGACCTGCTCGATAAAGAGATCGGTGCCTTGGTATTGTTCACCTCGTGGCGCCAAATGTTACGCGTGTTCGATGATATTGATGAAGTGTTTCGCGAACGAATATTGATGCAGGGTGAATTATCGAAAATGGAAATTCTCGGTCGCCATCGGAGTGCTGTTGATCGTGGTGAGGCAAGCTGTATCTTTGGTCTGGCCAGTTTCTCCGAAGGCGTAGATTTGCCCGGTGATTATTGCCGCCATGTCGTGATAGCGAAAATTCCATTCTCGGTACCTGATGACCCGGTAGATGCAACGCTGTCTGAGTGGATTGAGGAGAAAGGTGGCAATTCTTTTTACGAAGTGATGTTGCCGAACGCGGCACTCAGGGTGGTTCAGGCTGCAGGGCGATTACTGAGGACTGAAACCGATGAAGGCACTGTGACCTTGCTGGATCGTCGCGTGGTGTCTAAGTCCTATGGTAAGGTTATTTTGAATTCTTTGCCGCCTTTTGCCCGTGAAATTTCCTGAGTACAGTGATCAATTACCCTCTGAACTGGCGTCTTATCGACAGCCGTTCGGGAAGCTCGCGGGTGCACTCGACAGCGACCCGGTTTTTTGCCTGGTCGCTTTTCTGGCGGTAAACATCGCAAGACTGGCAAGCGAATCGGTTCAACAAACGATAGTAGTGTCTATTGCCGGTGCCCAGGGAACCGGTAAGAGCACGATGAGCCGACTGTTAGCCTCAATGCTCCATGATTGTTTCAACACGAGCACAACTATCCTTTCCCTTGATGACTTTTACCTGCCACTGGAATATCGACAGCGGGTTGCTGCGGATATTCATCCTTTGCTCGGTGTCCGGGGGGTACCCGGCACGCATGATCTGGTGCTCATGGAGAAAGTGCTGACTGACCTTCTTCAGGGGCGGTCGGTTGAAGTCCCGGTTTTCAACAAAGGTGAGGATGACCGAAATTCCCAATGGCTGGAAGCTGAACCCGCGACAGTTATTCTGTGCGAAGGCTGGTGTTGGGGCGCGGTTCCCGAACCACAGGAACGGTTGATGCATCCCATCAATGACCTGGAAAGAACCCAGGACCCTGATGGGTTATGGCGCCGGTATGTGAACGAGCAACTTTCTCAATACCAGTCTGTGTTTCAAGCCAGTGCCCAGATCTTTTTCAGAGCGCCATCAGTTGAGGCGATAGTGCGCTGGCGCTTCCAGCAGGAGCAGGAACTGGCAAACCGGGGGGGTGGCAGTAAAGTGATGTCCGAAATGGAGGTCAGGCAGTTCGTTGCATACTATGAGCGAATCACTGGCTGGATGCTCGAGGAAATGACTGGTCGAGCCAGTGTGG
Source organism: Gammaproteobacteria bacterium (assembly GCA_018645845.1). Lineage (GTDB taxonomy): Bacteria > Pseudomonadota > Gammaproteobacteria > Pseudomonadales > Azotimanducaceae > UBA9659. Next base: position 7,161 of record JABGVY010000351.1, read on the forward strand.
TCGTTTCCCTGGATGAGGGTCATTCGATTCAGGATGTGCGGGTTAACTAATTCAGGTGATATTCAGTCGCCGGTCGCTAAGGTACAGCCATATCAAGTGCGATATCATGGCCATTAAAGTAAACGACAGAGGAACGATGCGGGAAAGGAAATGAGAAATCTATCTCAATTTGTCATTGTGTTGTTGTTTACGGTGGGTCCAATTGGCGTGTCGGATTTATTGGCAGGGCCTCATGAGAAAAAAGATGGTAGAAGGCCTGCTCCGGTTTACGGTCTGGCACCAAACCAGCTGGTTTCCGGCAGCCGTTCGGGCATATCTAACAAACGTGCCGCATCATTGGTAAAAGAGCGTTATACGGCTTCGAGAATTTTGGGCGTCTCTCTTCTGGATGACAAGGGACCGCCGGTTTATCGGGTCAGGACCTTATCTACCAATGGTGTGGTCAAATCTGTTTTTGTCGACGGTAACTCCGGCGAAGTATTTGAGTGAGGCGAGCATGTCGCGACGCATATTGCTAGCTGAAGATGAAGAAACCCTTCGGGATCAGCTTCTCGAGATTCTTGATCGGCACCGATACTCGGTGGATTCTGCTGTTGACGGTGCCCATGCTCTTGCGCTGGGAGAAGCGGTAGATTATGACCTTGCGATAATCGATCTTGGGCTTCCGAAACTCAATGGCATGGAAGTTATCAGTCGTCTCAGAGAGCGCGGTAAGGATTATCCGGTCTTGATTCTGACCGCCCGCGCGGACTGGCAGGACAAGGTCCAGGGTCTGTCGGCGGGTGCTGATGATTACCTCGTGAAACCGTTCCATATACAGGAGTTACTGGCAAGAATTGAAGCGCTTATTCGCCGTGCATCGGGCGCCATCGCCCGGGACATTAACATCGGGCCTGTAAGCCTTGATACAAAAGCAAAAAGCGTCAGGGTTAACGGTTCTGCAGTGGAACTGACCGCCTTTGAATTTAATTTGCTGGAGTACCTGATGATGAGGCCCGGTCATGTTGTCTCCAAGACGGCGTTAACGGAGCATCTCTATTATCAGGACTTTGATCGTGACAGTAATGTTATCGAAGTCTTCGTCGGTCGACTTCGAAGAAAACTCGACCCGGAAAGTCAGCTAAGGCCGATTGAAACTGTACGGGGACAGGGGTATCGGTTCGGACTGTCTGAATGAGACGGGGTTCCAGTGTAGTGCGAGGTTCGCTTCGGTTACGAATGCTGTCCTCGGCTACTTTGGTACTCGTGGTGTTTCTGGGGCTCGTTGGGGGCGTCGTTGATAATGCCTTTCGACAGAGTGCCGAGCAGGCAGTTTCTGAAAGGCTCCAGTTACATAGTTATGCGTTGATCGCTGCCAGTGTTGAAGATAACAAAGGTGGTGCGGTCGACCTGTATCTTCCTGCTGAACTGCAGGAACCCGGCTTCAATGCGATGGGCTCGGGTTTGTTCGGGCTCGTTTTTACACCAAATGGTAGTGAAGTATGGCGCAGTGGTTCGGCGCTGGATCTTGACCTGGGTGAGCGGGCAAAAGGTGTTTTATTAGCGCAAGATACCGCGGGTGTCGTGACGTTCAGCGAGTTGCCGGCAGCGGTGGGGCGTGGCCCTCTTTTTTACCTGACCTATCCCGTTATCTGGGAGAGTGCCCTGGGTGACGCGCGTTTCGTTTATGTCGTCCTGCAGGATTTTACACCGTACAGGAATGAAGTGACGACCTTCAGGGAAAGTCTGTGGGGCTGGCTTATTGCCGCAGTTGTTGTGCTGGTATTGCTGCAGGCCGCAATTATGTATTGGGGGCTGCTGCCTATCGCGGGTTTGGAACATGACCTTAAGGCGATTGAAGAAGGTCGCCAGGAATATCTGGTTGGTCAGTATCCAACCGAGATAAACGGGGTAACCCATAGTCTGAACCTTCTCTTATCAGAAGAGCGAGCCCAGCGGGAGCGTTATCGAACCACGCTTGCGGACCTTGCACATAGCCTGAAGACGCCTCTGGCTATTCTGAAGGCAGAAGCCGAAAAGCCCGAACAGACCGTTGAGCAAGTGTCTGCGGCAATGGATCAGCAGGTGACACGTATGACCGATATCGTGTCGTACCAGCTGGAACGGGCGGTGTCGACTTCGAGCAAGTTGTTCCGAAACTCGACCCCCATCAGGCCGGTTGTCAATAAGCTGGTGGCAGCGATAGAGAAGGTATACAAGGACAAGAACATCGAATTTTTGAAGGAAGTTTCACCTGTAGATTTTCCAGGTGATGAGCGTGACCTGATGGAGCTGTTGGGGAACCTGCTGGACAACGCCAGTAAATATGGTCTG
>JABGVY010000096.1 GCA_018645845.1 Gammaproteobacteria bacterium
AGCCGATCATTGGCGAAATCACCTCTCCGGTGAATGTCCAAGCAGGTTGTCGTTTCGCTGATCGCTGTCCCAAAGTAATCGATCGATGCATGGTTGAGACACCGGACCTTATAGCACTATCCAGCGATCGCCAGGTTGCATGCCATCTGTTTGACTAAAGACGCTGCTTAGATAAGGCCGCTACACTTTCCATCTACACTTCCCCTCTACACTTCCCACCTACACTGCTCACCTAAACTTTCGTGCGCAGGAATGTCTTTTCGATTTCTCAGCCGGCGAGAATCCTCTGGGTTTTCTTGAGCATGCGAAGAATCGATTCTTCATCGGTGTAATGAATAAGGTCACCAAAGGGCACCCAGGCAAGATCATTGGACTCATCACTGATCACGAAATTGTCCGAACCACTGGAGCGAAGCAGGAAACGACAATCGTAATGAAAATGCTCCGGCTCGTTTTTTCGTGCAGGGATAGTATGGATATCGACATCAAGCAATTCAGGAATATAGAAACGAATGGCTTCAAGGCCAGATTCCTCTTCTGCTTCCCTTAGAGCAACCGCAGCCACATCCGAATCACCATCAGCGTGGCCACCAGGCTGAAGCCAACGCTCCAGTTTCTTGTGATGGGTCAGCAAAACCTGCTTGCATGCATTGTCAATAATGAACGCAGAACCGGTCACATGACCGATGCACAAGGATCTATCAAAACAATCCTCGTTCCCCTCTACAAAGGAAATATAACGGGAGGTCATCTCCGATTCGCCGGGGTATGTCTTTAGGTAATTTGCAAGCAGCGCCAACAGGAGCTGACGAGCATTTTCAGGCGACATCCGTTTCCACCGGACGACTCTTTTTGTTGGACTCTTCGTCAAACAGATCAACAAGCTGTTCTGTCATCGCATCACCAAGCTGCTCTGCGTCAGTGATCGTCACCGCACGATGGTAGTGGTGTGTGACATCGTGTCCTATTCCTATCGCTACGAGTTCCACCGATGACTTGTTTTCAATCTGATCGATCGCGTATTTCAAATGCTGTTCAAGATAGTTACTTGGGTTAACCAGCAAAGTAGAATTGTCGACGGGTAATCCATCGGAGATGACCATCAGGATCTTCCGGTCTTCCGGTCTTCCTACAATGCGGTTATGCGCCCACAGGAGCGCCTCGCCATCGATATTCTCTTTGAGCAGCTCTTCCCTCATCATTAGGCCGAGATTGGTACGCGCCCGCCGCCAGGGCATATCCGCCCCCTTATAAATAATGTGCCGCAAATCGTTCAGACGCCCTGGTTGCGCTTCCTTGCCCTGCTGTAACCAAAGCTCACGGGACTGGCCACCTCGCCATGCGCGTGTCGTGAATCCCAGAATTTCTACTTTCACCGAACAACGTTCCAACGTACGCCCCAGAATATCGGCGCACATTGCGGCTATGGTAATAGACCTGCCTCGCATAGACCCAGAGCTATCAATCAACAGGGACACGACGGTATCCCTGAACTTCATGTCTTTTTCCTGCTTGAACGCAAGCGGATGGAAAGGGTCAGTAATAACATTGGTAAGCCGCGACGTATCCAGCATGCCTTCTTCAAGATCGAACTCCCATGTTCGATTCTGCTGGGCCATTAACTTTCGCTGCAGGCGGTTCGCCAGCTTCCCAATAATGACCTGGGAATTCTGAAGATGCTTATCCAACACACCACGCAGTCGCTCCAGTTCAACGGGATCACAAAGCTCACCGGCAACTACCGTTTCGTCAAAATTCTCGGTAAATGATTTGTAGGTATTCTCCTTGGGGCGACGCCAGTTTTGTTCGCCCGCCATATCCGGTGGCGCGCCGGCTTCGTCTTCATCGCCTTCCATTTCCGCCATTTCCATAGCGTCCATGTCTACAGGAACCTCACCCTCTATCGCATCTGCCAGATCCGAATCACCACTCATGTCCTGCTCGGCCGCCTCGTCACCGGACTCGGACTGCGTATCTTCTTCCTCGTTATCCTGCTCGTCGGACTCGCCGTCAGAATTATCTTCCCCGTATTCGTCAGATAAGCCGAGGTCTGAAATCATTTTCCTGGCAAGCCGGGTAAACGCTTCCTGGTCAAACATCAGATTTTCAAGCTCGACCAGATCGTCACTTAACGCGTATTCAAGGTGATCGCGCCATAGGTCAAGCACCACATCACCACCGACCGGCGGCTTTCTTCCGGTAACTTTTTCGCGAATCAACATGCCAAGGGCTTCTCCCAGCGGCGCCTGGCTTTGACTTTCTACCCGCTGAAATCCTTGGTTTGTACAATGCTCAAGCAACTGAGCATGCAAGTTGTCGCCGACACCTTTCATCAGGTAACTACCAATACAGGCGATACGAGCCTCTTCTACGCTGTCATAGATTTCCTGCGAAATTCCCGTAACCGGGCGACTTTTGCGATGCACTTCGTCATTGTGGAATCGCGTTTGGAGAGCAAATTTATCTGAGTTGCCTCGCAAGGAAGCTAGTTGCTCTGTCGTCATGCCACCATCTGGCAGAGGGATTCGCGCACGGTTACCTTGCAGATAGGGCTTGCCGCGACCAAAACTTACCTGCAGTTCTTCATTACCGGAGATGGCGCGCATCGTGGAGGTGACAGCTTGCTTGAACAACTCCGTGGAATCATCGGAAATCACATTACACCCTTAGGCAAGCACCACGTTCGCACTGGATTCCGGTAACTCGTCACCCATACATCGCTGGTAGTATTCAGCAACAATTGCACGTTCAGTTTCATCGCACTTATTCAGGAACGTCAACCGAAACGCAAAACCGTAATCATTGAAAATTTTGGCATTCTCTGCCCACATGATGACCGTACGAGGAGACATGACAATTGAAATGTCGCCGTTCATAAAGCCCTGCCTCGTAAGATTCGCGACTGACACCATGTTAGCGACCGTCCAGCGGTCAATATCCTTCAGCTTCGAAACAACGATATCTGTTTCTTTTTCACGATCCAGATAGTTCAAGGTCGTAACGATATTCCATCGGTCCATCTGACCCTGATTGATTTGTTGGGTACCATGGTAGAGCCCCGAGGGATCACCAAGACCAATTGTGTTGGTTGTCGCGAACATTCGGAAAGACTGGTGCGGAGATATTACTTTGCTCTGATCAAGCAGAGTGAGCTTACCTTCAACTTCAAGTACACGCTGAATGACGAACATGACGTCAGGGCGTCCGGCATCATACTCGTCAAAGACAAGTGCGCAGCCTCTTTGCAATGCCCAGGGGAGTAACCCCTCCTTAAACTCGGTGATCTGCTTACCATCCTTGAGCACAATTGCATCCTTGCCCACGAGATCAATCCTGCTGACGTGGCTATCAAGGTTGATACGGATACAAGGCCAGTTCAACCGAGCGGCAACCTGTTCAATATGCGTCGATTTCCCAGTTCCGTGATAACCCTGGATCATGCATCTGCGGTTATGCGAGAACCCCGCCAGAATCGCTAACGTAGTCTCGTGGTCAAACAAATAACTTTCATCAAACGCAGGGACATGTTCAGACGTCTGTGAAAAAGCAGGCACCTGCAAATCCACATCCATCCCAAAGACTTCCCTTACGTCAACCTGGGTATCAGGGATACCATCGCCTTCCAATGCACCGTGCTTTTCTACCATGACTGCTACACCTAACTATTTGAATCCTAATGTTTTATTTCGCCGCTTCTGACGATACTTACCCTTCGACCCAAGCCATCTCTATGACTAAGTGCCTTCGACTCAACATACCAATAAACATGAAATATCGGCGCCGTTCGGGTGGGCAAGAATAGCGTTAATAGGGCTAAAATGCTATTCACCCATCACACAGGGCTGCGATAAACCCCTGACCGATACCCCGGTATACAGCATCACCAACGATAGACTATTCAGATGAAAAGAACCCTAATACTCAGCCACGGACAGGCTGCTATTTCATGCACAGACGGAGGCGCGCTTGAGCTGGTTTCCAGAGGCAGAGAAGTAAAATAGTGGTGAATTAGTCACCAGAGCAAAGTTAATCTCTACAGTGCCCTGACTCTCGAAAACTGCTTTAGACCCGCAAGTAGAAATACCACGTCCTGCAACTTTCGCCACGGGTCGCCTGATTCCAGGCCTTTTACGGTTCGGTCCACTGACCCCAGTAGTAGCAGCATCTCCCGAAGGGATCTCGAATCATGTCGGTCTAGGCACTTCGTGACCAATGGCACTCGCTTATCCCACACCCGGGCTTTCTTAAAAGCTTCTCGTTGACTAGCACCCCGATTCTGGTGCTGGTTTTGGCTAATTGCAGTCTTAATGCTTTCTATTGACCTGATTTCGCGTACCAGCATGTTTACGATAAATAGTGGCTCTACTCCTTCAGCCTTAAGTCCTGTCGTCATCCGAACGCAACGTTTTATGTCACCTGCCAATCCAGCATCAATGAGTTTAAAAACATCGTAACGAGCGCTGTCTGCAACGCCTGCGCTGACATCATTAACATTAACTTCTCGCTCACCAACAATGAGTTTAAGACGCTCAATTTCCTGTACTGAAGCCAGCAGATTGCCTTCAGTCCGCTGCGCCATCGCTCGCAGGGCGTCCCGGGACACTTTCAACCCAGCCTGACGAAACCTGTTCTCCAACCACCTGGGCAGTTCCTTTGCTTCGATTGGCCAAACCTGAACAAACCCAGCAACCGCCTCAACGCTCTTGAACCACTTTGTCCGCTGGGTTGACGGATCCGCACGCGGAAGCACCAGCAGCAGGGCGTTATCTTCCGACAAGCTGGATACCAATTCCGTCAACACCTTACCCCCTTCATCACCCGGCTTGCCCGTGGGTAAGCGAACCTCAATCAGCTTTTTCTCAGCGAACAAGGACATGCTGTTACTGCTATAAAGCAAGCCACTCCAGTCGAAGCCAGGCTCTGCATAGAAAAGGTCCCTGCCAATAAATCCCTGCGCCTTGAGTCCGCGGCGAACGAGATCACAACTTTCCTGGACCAGAAGCGGCTCATCGCCACTGACGACAAAGATTCGCAGGCTTTTCTGCTTTAGTGTTTCAACCAGTTTGTTAGCGTAGACTTTCATCGCATTAAGGTGCAGGCCGCGCGAGGAAATTGACTCGACGAATCAGCTGCTCAGCCAGGTTAACCCTCATATCGGACAATAGCAGCGCCTGCTCTTCGTAACTGCCAGAAAGATTGCCCGAATCAACTGCGTAGACTCGCTGCGCAACCAGCGTCGCGTCTTCAAGCAAGAAGTTTTCGTCCCGTGAAATAGATACATCAAGCTCAAGCCGGAGTTCGTATTCCGCAGCGTCATACACATTTGTGGTGGCGATTGACCGGCGATGAGATCGCTCATCAAGTATGTGGACTGAAATAACGCCTGCGCCGGCTGGCACAATCTGCACATCCCTGTCTTCAAGGGCTTGCCTGAGGGACTTTGAGGTGAGCGGCGCAGCACTGGCACCTACGATATTCAACGATTCGAGGCCATCTGCTTCTATACCGCGAAGCTGGAAGCCGCAACCGGCAACCCCTAAAAGGGTCGCCAACACAACATATCTGGCTACACTTTCAGGAAACCACAAAATTCAGGATCTTGTTCGGTACGTAGATGGTTTTTCGAATTGTTTTATCGATAAGATACTTCTCAACATTCTCCTGCAACCTGGCAACGCTCACCGCCTCATCTTGTTCTGCATCCGGCGAGAGTTCAACTTTTCCGCGCAGTTTTCCGTTCACCTGCACCGCAAGCTCAACTACAGACTTCTCCAGCGCACTTTGGTCCACGGGCAGCCAGTCAGCAATCTCAATATCGCCATGACCCAGCATCTGCCAGAGCGTATGGCAGATGTGAGGGGTAATGGGTGACATGATCAGCACCGCTACGGTCAGAGCTTCATGGACGACTGCGCGGCCCTGCCCTGAACTATCCTCAAATTTGGTGACCTGATTCATTAGCGACATAACAGCAGCCACGACCGTGTTAAACGCCAATCGGCGACCAAAATCATCTTCACACTTTGCCAGCGTTTCGTGTACCGACCGGCGAAGGTCTTTTTGCTCGCTCGATAATGAAGCTACATCAAGTGTTGGCAGCTCTCCACCGGCGAGATGATCGACGATCGTATTCCAAAGCCGGGTTCTGAGCCACTTGTTCGCTGATTCAACACCATTCTCTGACCATTCAAAAGATTGCTCGGGCGGCGCAGCAAACATCATTGCCATCCTGACGGCATCGGCACCAAACCGGTCCATTAAATGTTGCGGGTCACCGGCATCTCCCGCTGACTTGGACATCTTGGTTCCGCCCTGGAGTACCATCCCCAGCGCCAGCAGCTTCTCGAAAGGTTCATCTGATTCGACCAACCCCTCATCACGCATCAGTTTATGGAAGAACCTTGCATACAGCAGATGCAGGATCGCATGCTCTTCTCCACCGACATAGTGATCAACAGACGTCCAGTATTTGGCTCGCTGGTCAAGCATAGCTTCACTATCGTTATGGCTCGCAAACCTCGCGTAGTACCACGAAGATTCCATAAACGTATCAAAAGTATCAGTCTCTCGAATAGCAGCAGACCCGCAATCAGGACAGCTCGTCTCGTACCAGTCATTCATCTTTTTGATCGGAGATCCAACGCCTTCAAACTGCACATCAGTCGGCAGTTCTACAGGCAAGTCTTCATCGGGCACGGGAACAGAGCCACACTTGTCGCAATTAATAATGGGGATCGGGCATCCCCAGTAGCGTTGCCGAGAGACCCCCCAATCACGCAACCGGTAGTTAGTTTGTCTTTCGCCGCATTTCTTCTGGACCAGTGCCGCGGCAATTGCCTCGAAAGCCTGATCAAATTGAAGCCCATCATATTTACCAGAGTTCACCAGTACCCCACGCTCAGTAAACGCCTCGAGATCCAGATTACACTCAGCCTGGTTGCTTTCAGCAGGCTCTATAACCTGCTTGATTGGCAGGCCGTACTTCTTTGCAAACTCCCAATCTCTCTGGTCGTGCCCCGGTACAGACATAACCGCTCCGGAACCGTATTCCATCAGGACAAAGTTGGCGACCCAGACAGGAACAGGCTCACCCGTAATGGGATGAATGGCATTTTGGCCGGTGGGTAAACCCAGCTTTTCTTGCTTCGCCATGTCCGCTTCTGCAACTTTGGTTTGGTTGCAGTCGTCAAGAAAAGCCTGAAGCTCGGGCTTATTTCCAGCAGCTGATATCGCCAGTGGGTGCTGGGGTGCTACCGCAAGATAAGTCACACCCATCAAGGTGTCAGGACGCGTGGTGTAGACCGATACCGCCTCTGCGCCGTCTAATTGGAATTTGATTTCTACGCCTTCAGACCGACCAATCCAGTTCCGCTGCATCGTCTTGATTTTGTCAGGCCAGCCACCAAGCTTATCCAGGTCTTCAAGCAACTCTTCGGCGTAGTCAGTGATCTTCACAAACCACTGGGCAAGTTCGCGTCTCTCAACCAGCGCATCAGATCGCCAGCCGCGGCCGTCAATGACTTGTTCGTTCGCAAGCACCGTCTGGTCAACCGGGTCCCAGTTAACGAAAGCGGCCTTCTTGTAAACAAGGCCTTTTCGAAACAGACGTGTGAAGAACCATTGCTCCCATTTGTAATAATCCGGGTCGCAGGTTTCAAACTCTCGACTCCAGTCAAAGGCAAACCCAAGCGCCTTCATTTGGGTTCGCATATGTGCAATATTCTGGTAGGTCCATTTTGCCGGCGGAATGTTTCTCTTAATGGCCGCATTTTCCGCAGGTAGCCCGAACGCATCCCAGCCCATCGGCTGCAACACGTTCCTGCCCTTGAGTCGCTGGAATCGGCCAATCACATCGCCCAGCGTATACGTTCGAACGTGCCCCATGTGCAGTTGGCCACTTGGATAGGGAAACATCGACAGGCAATAGAACTTGGGCTTGTCACTGTTCTCAGTGACTTCAAAGCTGCCGTTGTCAGCCCAGTGCTTCTGAACCTCTCTTTCGATCTCGGTATGGCTGTAATTATGTTCGCTCATGCTTATGGTTATGTTCGCTCAGGCTTGTGGTTATATTCGCTAATGCTTGTGGTTGTCTTCGCTTGTTTCAAAAAAACCGCAATTCTACATGATGCCATCAGCAGGGCATATCACTGATGTCGCCGCAGGTAGTTAATTCCAGTTAACAGCAGGCAGAAACAGAGAACCGGATAACTGCCAAATTGACTGAAAAGCGTAGATCCGGACCGAACCTCGACCTCTCCGCGCAACACGCCCGCCTGGAACTGAGGTAGGCGGGCCTGTACCACGCCACGGTAATCTACCAGGGCTGTAACACCATTATTGGTGGCCCGAATCATCGCACGGCCATTTTCAAGGGCCCTCATCCTCGCCATCTGGAAATGTTGCCATGGCCCGACGGATGAGCCAAACCATGTATCGTTGCTGACAGTCATGAGCAGATCTGGAGATTCAACAGATGACCTCACTAAATCCGGATAGACCACCTCGTAGCAAATCGAAAGGGATAGTCGATTACCTCCGGCGATAAGAGGCGGCTGTATAGCTGAACCTGTCATGTTATGGGACATCGGCATATTGAAAAACCCGATCAGTCCACGAAGATACTCTTCAAGAGGAACATATTCCCCGAAGGGCACCAGCCGGCGTTTGACGTACTGCCCCTCGCCTTCACCTAAAACTATGACTGTGTTCTGGAAGCCACCGGACTCATGACGGTCTGGAATACCAAGAACAAGCGCAGACCCTGACTTTGCTACCCGTCTATCAAGATCTTCCAGGACGTCGACTGCCTGCTCACGAAACAGCGTGATCGCAGCCTCTGGCCATACCACCAGGTCACGGCCCCATTCGGTTTCACTCGCGTTCTTGTAAAGGTCAAAAATGAGTCGGCGATTCTGCGGCTGCCACTTTACGTGCTGGTCTATATTTCCTTGAATCAGAGAGACAGACACCGTTCGCTCGTGTCTGGTAAAAGAGAGATGACTGGCCGAAAGGCTCACCAGAAATACCATGAGCCCTGGAATCAACAACAGCCAGGAACGATACGCTACGGCAACATGCAGACTCGTTCCGGCAAATACCGCAACGAGGCTGACGCCAAACACGCCTGCAATCGGCGCAATATTTTCCAACGGGGTGCCCATCACGCCATAACCAACAAACAACCATGGGAACCCCGTGAGAAACCAGGATCGAAACCATTCCTGCAGCACCCACAGTCCCGAGAACGAAGCAGCGCCGAACATGCCCGGCCCCCTGAAATATCGTGAATAAAGAACCGCCTGAGGTACACAGATCAACGAATAAGCAAGGACAAAGAGCAGCACCAGAATCCCCGAGAGGAGCACGGACGCATTACCGTATTCATTGATCGACACAAATATCCAGGATACACCCACCCCGAAGAGACCAACGTTATACAGGTAAAAGCGAAGCATAGTCCGCCTGACAGAGCCTTCCTGGGTAACGGCATACAAAGCAACAGGGGATGCAAAAGCCAATGGCCAGAATCCAACAGGGGACAAACTGAGGGAAAACAATGCACCGCCGAGCAGGGCGATGACATCAAGGATAATATCCCGTCGACCTGGGGCTTTAGAACCCGCCACGGCTAGTTCGATTTGGTCATTTGCAGAAGGTGAACCCTTCGGCCATCGGCATTCAGGACCTTGAAGTCAAAGCCTTCTACAGACACCTGCTCATCTCTTTTTGGCAAATGGCCGAAACAATTCGTGACAAGACCTCCGATCGTGTCGAACTCTTCATGACTAAATTCGGTCTCGAATTGTTCATTAAAATCTTCAATCGGGGTCAGTGCCTTGATCGTGTACGAGCCATTGGTGTGCTTGTTAATAAAGCCCTCTTCCTCGAAGTCATACTCATCTTCAATATCACCGACGATCTGTTCCAGAACGTCTTCAATCGTCACGATGCCACTAATTCCACCGTACTCGTCATAGACAACGGCAAGGTGATTACGGGTAGCTCGAAACTCCTGCAATAACACATCCAATCGTTTGCTTTCAGGAATAGAGGTTGACCGTCTAAGACTATCGCGCAGGTTGAACTTTTGTTTACTGTTTTTTTGCGCCAATGGAAGCAGGTCTTTTGCCAAAAGAATACCGACTATCTCATCCTGGTTTTCGCCTATGACAGGAAAACGTGAGTGGCCGCTGCCTATCACCACGGGTAGAAACTCCTCTGGGTCCTGATCAAGACGAACAAAGACGACCTGGGCTCGGGGAATCATGATCTCCCTAACCTGCATATCATGAACGGACAGCGCGCCCTCAATAATCCTGAGCGCTTCACTATCAAGCAATTCACGTCGTTGGGCAGAACGAAGTAAATCCAGCAGTTCCGAACGCGAGCTGGGCTCGCCATTCAACGCCAGGGACAGTTTTTCTAACCAGGATCTTGAACCGTCCTCATCACTCATAAGGGTTCCCCATGTTTAGACTCGACAACAAATCTGTCTCCAACTGTTCCATCCGGGTTCGCGCGACCTCTTCCATGTGATCATGATTCAACAAATGTAGTAAACCATGAATCAACATATGCGCGTAACGATCCGCAAAACCCCTACCATACAGATCTGATTCGAGCTTAACTACCTTGCTGCAGATCACAATATCACCTAAATATTCGACTTCCTCGACCGATATGGCCGCCGGAAACGAAAGAACATTGGTCGCCTTTTCCAGACCCCGGTATTGCGCGTTTAGAGAAGCTATTTCCTCTTCACCGACGATACGCACTGACACTTCCGATGATTGACGATCGAGATGATCAAGAGCGAATTCAAGCCAGAATGCTACCTGCGCTTCATCTGGCTCCCCGGAAAGCCTCTCTGTGCTCCTGGACACCTCCACCTCGTGCATGAGGCTATCTCCGGTCGTCGTTGTCTTCGAACGCACCGTAGGCTTCCACTATTCTTTGGACCAGGGGATGTCTTACCACGTCTTTCACACCGAAGTGGGTGAACGAGATTCCCTCCACTCCGTCGAGTACCGTCAGGGCATGTTTCAGGCCAGACAACGTCTTCACTGGCAAGTCGATCTGGGTAATATCTCCGGTTATAACAACGGTGGAGTCAAATCCGATACGAGTAAGAAACATTTTCATTTGCTCCGCCGTCGTATTCTGGCTTTCATCAAGAATAATAAATGAATCATTAAGCGTCCGCCCTCTCATAAACGCCAGGGGCGCTACTTCAATGACATTGCGCTCAATCAACTTTTCTACCTTCTCAAAGCCCAGAAGCTCATAAAGAGCGTCATAAAGCGGCCTGAGGTACGGGTCAATCTTCTGGGCCAGGTCGCCCGGCAAGAACCCCAGTTTCTCTCCAGCCTCGACTGCAGGTCTAACCAGAAGAATCCTCCTGATACTTTCCTGCTCCAGAGCCTCGACAGCACAGGCAACCGCCAGATAAGTTTTACCCGTTCCAGCAGGACCAATTCCGAAATTAATATCGCTACCTCGAATCGCATCGACATATCGAATCTGGTTACCGCCCCTCGGCTTAATACTCTTCTTCCTGGTACGTATGAGGTTCTGGTCTTCGGAGCCAGGATCGAGCAATGCCTCTACACCAGATTCCTGAAGAAAAAGATGAACTACTTCTGGTGTCAATTCGGCACCACCCTTCACCTCTCGATAAAGCTGCTTCAACAACTCGCCCGCAGCGCGAGCCGCATCGCTTTCACCAATCAGCTGAAAATTATTACCCCTATTGTTGATGGTTATTCCGAGGCGTTTTTCGATCTGCTTCAGGTGGGCGTCCAGTGGCCCGCACAGTGTGGCAAGCTGATTGGAATCATTTGGCTCCAGGGTGACCTGAAGAGGTTCAGGGGATTGCAAATTCATAATGATTAGGTTTCGGGTTAACTAGCTTATACCTTCAAGTCAGGCGGAACTAGTTCATTCAATAAGTCGACCACGCATAGAATTGGGCAGGGCTTCACCGATTTCGACATCTGCAAAGCCACCAATTAGCGCGTGATTGGATGAGGCAAAATTAACTACCCGATTATTCTCAGTTCTTCCCTGAAGCTGACCCGGGTCCTTTCTCGAGCAACCAGTGACCAGGATTCTCTGCACCTGGCCAACCATAGACTCACTAATCCTCATTGCCTGGCCAGTCAGGCGAGCCTGCAAAACCGCCAGCCTTTCTTTCTTTACGGACATGGGCGTGTCATCTGGCAAATCTGCGGCGGGTGTACCAGGGCGCGCACTGTAGATAAAGCTGAAGGACTGATCGAAACCAATGTCTTCAATAAGCTTCATTGTGGCCTCAAAGTCAGCGTCGGTTTCTCCTGGAAACCCAATGATGAAGTCGCTGGACAGGCTGATACCGGGCCGCAGCTTACGCAATTTCCGGATCCGGGACTTGTACTCGATAACCGTATAACCCCGTTTCATTTTCGCGAGTATCCGGTCAGAGCCACTTTGCACAGGCAGGTGCAGATGGTTCACCAGTGCAGGCACCTCTGCGTAGACTTCAATCAGTGAATCACTGAATTCCACAGGATGCGAAGTTGTATACCTGATTCGATCGATACCATTGATATCAGCCATCAGCGAGATCAGGTAAGCCAGGTCGGCAACCTGATCGCCGTCCTGCAGCAACCCCCTATAGGCATTCACATTCTGGCCCAGCAAGTTGATCTCTCTGATGCCCTTTCCAGCAAGCCTCGTAATCTCCCGGAGAACGTCCATCAGAGGCCGGCTTACTTCCTCTCCACGGGTATAAGGGACAACGCAAAAACTGCAATACTTGCTACAGCCTTCCATAATAGAGACGAAAGCGCTTGGTCCATCTACAGATGGCTCGGGCAGACAGTCAAATTTCTCAATCTCTGGGAAGCTGATATCAACCTGCGGCTTTTTGGTAGCATCTGCCGAAGAAATCAGTTCGGGCAATCGGTGCAAGGTCTGCGGGCCAAAGATCACGTCTACAAAGGGTGCACGGCCAATAATGGCTTCACCTTCCTGACTGGCAACACATCCACCAACACCAATTTTTAACGCTGGGTTCTTTGCCTTTAGCTTGCGCCAACGACCCAACTGATGGAACACCTTATCCTGCGCTTTTTCCCTTATAGAACAGGTATTTAACAACAAAAGGTCCGCCTCGGTTTCATCGTTGGTCAGCTCATAGCCTTGAGATTCACTCAATATATCCACCATTTTCGAAGAGTCATACTCATTCATCTGGCAGCCATGCGTTTTGATAAATACTTTAGCCATTTAGCTATAATGCAACCGATTACAAGGGCGCGCCATTATAGCCTTGAAATTTCAGGTTAATACCCCAATTTATAGAGATTCGTATGGATGTTCGCGTCACTTATGTTGACAAGACTCCCCAGACAAAGAAAACTGAGTCGTTAACTTGGATAACCCCTAATGCCCAGCACCCCTATATACAAGATTATCTTCTTCAATCAGGGACAGATATACGAAGTCTATGCCCGACAGATCTACCAATCGGACCTCTATGGCTTCATCGAAATAGAAGAACTGGTCTTTGGCGAGCGATCTGGTGTTCTGGTGGACCCCAGCGAAGAAAAGCTAAAAGCGGAGTTCGAGGGGGTCAGCAGAAGCTACCTGCCAATGCACTCCATCGTCAGGATAGATGAGGTTGCAAAAGAAGGGGTGGGATCAATCAGTGATGCACCCAGCGGTGCTAATATTGCGACTTTTCCTGTCAACGCTTTTACCCCCAAGGGTTCAGGCGACTAGATTTTTGCATCGCGTTTTCCGGGGCCATTTTGATGAGTGCTTCTAGGTCATGCTTTATGCCTGGAAAATGATACCCCGGCGCTACCTCCTGTAACGGCAAAAGTACGAACTTTCTGGACGCGGCCCTAGGGTGGGGTAATTCCAACCGCTCAGTCTTGAGCACCGTTAAGTCGTAATCGATGATATCCAGATCTATCGTCCTGGAGAGGTAGGAGCCACCTTCACTCCTGGCTCGCCCCATTTGCTGCTCTATTTCCTTGAGCCTTACCAGCAGCTTTTCCGCCGTCATCTCTACTTTAATGAGCACCACTGCATTGCAGAACGCTGCAACATTTTCATCAAAGCCTTCTGGCGTACTCCACCAGATAGAGGACGCCACCAGAGAGCTTGTTGAGATTTTCTGCAACTCGGTCGCCGCCAGGCGAAGATTTTCCTCCTGGTTACCCAAATTAGAGCCCAGCGCAATATAGGTTGATTTAGACATCGTCTGAAATAGCTATCCGTTCGAATTTCATGATAGTTTTAGTGTTCGCAAATAGTAGCAGTGAGAACACCATGAAAGCAGCAGTATTACGAGCACCAAACCAGCCTCTTGAAATTGAAGAAGTACAGATTTCCAAGCCGGGTCCCAGGGAAGTACTGGTAAGGCCTGTCGCTGCTGGTGTTTGCCACAGCGACCTCCACTTCCTGGATGGGTCTTACCCCTATCCATTGCCAACAATCCTTGGCCACGAAAGCGCAGGTGTTGTGGAAGAAGTCGGCGCAGATGTCACTTACGTGAAGAAGGGTGACCATGTCATTACCTGTCTCTCCGCTTTCTGCGGCCACTGTGAGCATTGTATTACGGGTCACCTTTCCCTTTGCCAAAGCCCTGAAGTTTCCCGGGACGCCGAGGAAGAACCAAGACTGCACAAAGGGGACGAATCGATCCACCAGTTCCTTAATCTGTCTTCATTTGCAGAGCTCATGCTCATTCACGAGCATGCACTGGTAAAAATGCGAGAGGACATGCCAATGGACCGCGCCGCGCTGATTGGCTGCTCTACGACAACCGGCGTAGGTGCAGTGTTCCACACCGCCGGGGTTGAACCCGGTTCAAAAGTGGCCGTGCTTGGCTGCGGGGGAGTAGGCCTTGCTGCCATTAACGGTGCCGCCATAGCAGGCGCGGGAATGATTATTGCGGTCGATATGGTTGACGCCAAACTGGAAATCGCGAAATCACTGGGCGCCACCCATACCATTAACCCTGGCAAAGTCGACGCTGTCGGCGAGGTGATAGAACTGACCCAGGGGGGGTGCCATTACACGTTTGAAGCCATCGGACTAAAGTCAACGACTGAACAGGCATGGAAAATGTTAGGCCCGGGCGGCACTGCGACGGTAGTTGGAATGATCCCGGTGGGTACCATGGTAGAACTTCACGGGGTGGATTTTCTGGCTGAGAAAAAAATTCAGGGATCCAACATGGGCTCAAACAGGTTCAGGGTCGACATGCCACGCTTCGTTGATTTTTACCTTAACGGCAAGCTACACCTCGACCAGATGATTTCCAAACATATTAAATTGCACGATGTGAACGATGCGTTGAACGCCCTTAAAACCGGGGAAGAAGCACGTCACATCATCATGTTTGACTGATAGGCTTTACCTGTCCGGGCCAATCACGGCCCGGATCTACTTTCAGGTTTCAATTTTCAGGTTTCAATTTTCAGGTTTCGATAACCGCGACGACCTGGTCCTCGTCAACACTGTCTTCTTCAGCTACCGATAACTCAACTAATTTTCCCGCGATCGGCGCTTCAACCGGAATTTCCATTTTCATGGACTCCAGAATCATGATCACGTCATCCTCGGCAAGCACGTCCCCAACGTTGGCCTGAACCTTCCAGACATTACCGGTCACTTCAGAAGTCACTTCAATCTTCGCCATCACTAGTTTCCTTTGAAATCCGGTTCACGTTTTTCAAAAAACGCTTTCATACCTTCGGCACGATCTTCACTTTGCGCTGTCAGCATATTCTGATCTGCATCCATATGCATGATCGCCTGGTCCATTCCTGAACTGACCGCATTGACACTCTCCTTGATCATCTGCATTGCCGCCGGTGGCTGGCCTGCATATCGAGCCGCCATCAATTCTACGGCTTGATCCAGCCCTGACACCGGCACCACCTGGTCCAGAAAACCCCAATCTAGCAGCGTCTTGGCGTTTTCTTTGTCACCAAGCATAATCATACGTTTAGCCCTGGCCGGCCCAATCAAACGCACACACAAGGGCAGAGATTGCCACATCAAATTCATGCCCAGATTCACTTCCGGGTACCCGCAAACAGCATCGTCAGTGGCTATTCGGAAATCACAGGCTGTCGGGATGCAAGCTCCCCCACCCAGCGCTACACCATGAATCGCCGCGATGGTGACCTGGTGAATTTCGGTAATAGCCCTGATCATGCGCGCCCCAAGCGTTAAGTCACGACGCTGCATCACCATATTTCGAGCTGGCCGGCCTTCTTTTAAATCCGCTCCGGCACTGAAGTGCTTGCCAGCACCCCGAAATATCACCACCCGTGTTTCTTCATCGTCCAAAAATTCACGGGAAGCCTGCTCTATCTCTTGCATCAGCCCCGAGCTTAGCGCGTTCATCGCATCAGGCCGGTTTAACATCAAGGTCGTCACGTGACCTTGACGTATCAACTTGATATAAGCATATTTACTCAACGTCAGCCTCCGTGGCTTTCAGCATAGATTCCATATTTTGATTGAGCTCATTGTACGTGTTTTCACTGATCTCGAACTGCCAGTCTGCCAGATTCTTCCGATCTATGTGCATCATGAACCTATCGCCCACAATGATACTCCGAACGATAATAATCTCGCCGCTAAGCAGCACTAACCGGGTATTGCCTGGGTCAACAAATATCACCGGATTGTAGGGTTCAACGTCCAGCATTCTGACATTAACGAGAAGCCGGGTGAGGCTATCTGCTACCGTTGCGTACTTAAGCTCTCTACCTGCCGGGATTTCACGCAATTCAAATTCGCCGGGCGCTTCATTTCGATTCGCGAATAGTAACGGTGCTGACGGCATATCTATCGTGACCTCCCTGACATTTGCCGGCTCTATATTGATCACCACGGGATCAATCCACTCTATCCAGTTAGCCGACGCCGCTACAGGCTTATTGGTCAGGTACACCTGTGCGTCACCTGCATAACGGACAAAGCTACCCTTTGATGGCGCCTCCTTGCCAACAAGTAGCGAATATTCTCCCGGAGAAACAATGACGCGCGTACCTGCGCCTTGATCATTTTCCGCCACCCCCAGCCTCGAGTGGTTCGTCGAAATTGATGTTTTTTCTTCAGCTATCCTCAGCTCAGAAACATTCACCAGGAACCTGGAGAGCTTCGAAAAATCGGCGCTGTAGCCCGATTTTCCTTCCAGCACCCAATTATCCTGTTGTTTAACAATAGAGACGCTATTGCCGTTCGGGTTCGTGACTTCGATACCCGTCAACGCGGGCAGTTGTTCTTTCAACCCTGGGAACACCAGCCGAGGGCTCTCTTCAACATCGTCCGGGTTTATCTGAAACAATAACGCTATGGATAACACTGCCATAGCAAACAGCCCAGCAACCTTCATATTCATTAGCCTTTATGCCCCCGGGACATCAGCCCCAGCATCCTTATCCCCAGCAGTGCAAGGGTCAACAACAGAGGCATCAACAAAATGTTAATGAATTTGAGCGTTCCGCCGAGTTGCTCGATATCCTGGTCAAGGCGGTGACGCACTTCCCTTAAGTCTTTTCGGATACGAAGTTTCTCTTCCTGGAAGTTTGCAAGGGCCGTTTCCTGCTCGGGGCTCAGCGTCAGCAGGCCATCATCAACCCGCGCCGACTCAAGTTCGGACAGCTGCCTGTCAGTCTCTGCCAATCTTGCCTGGAGATCCTCCGCATTTGTCAGGTACTTTGCTTCAGCAAGCCTGCGCAGTTCTTCAACGACCACAAAAGGTCGCGAGAATTGCCCCCGTGAACGAACTTCAATCAACGCACTGCTGCCTGACAGGTTCTCTACCAGATTGGCTGCAAAGTTACCGTTATCGGCAAACGCACTGGCGACCTGCTGGCCAAAGAAGTTTTGTACCTGTACCCATAGTCGATCCGACAAAACATCTGTATCCGCGACAATCACCACATTCAGCTGATCTGTTTCTGCGATATGTGTCTCCTCTCCCGATTTTTCCGGGAAGGATGATAGCGATTTTCCAGACAACCGAACGGCAACTGAATAGTTTTCCCCGGTAGGCTGGAAACCCTGCTGGAGATCCGCAGGGTCATTCAAAAACTGAAACTGGATAGCATCAAGCGGACCCGCCCCTGAACTTGATGAGATCAATATCTTCGCATCGATACCATCCACGTCATCTACATCCAGGATACCGGCCGTTGAAAAGTTAAGGGCTTCAAGGTCAGCGGTGACTATGTCATCGCCTGAAAAATACTGGCTCGTAAAACCAAGAATCCCCAAATGCCGCACCGGTGCACCATCCGCGCCACCGACCATCAGCGCAACCCCGCTATCACCAAGGACTTCTCCATCCCTCAGACTGACACCCCAGGGTGCAGTCAACCGGTTCAATTCAGAACTATTACCTGAAGGGACGCTCATCCCGGACGGGTCCGGCACAACCATTTCCGCCAGCGGGTCTACAAATAAGATCAGTTTCCCGCCGGACATCACATGCTGGTCCACGGCATAAAGTGCCGCATCCTCAAGCGTACCGGGGTGAATTAACAACAACAAATCAGCTGTACCTATCGCGTCGAGGGTCAGCTCATCAATCTTGTCTATCTGAAACAACTCTTTAAGCTGATCAATAACGATCCAGCCCGGCGTCGGCTGAAAGGTTCTGGGATCAACACCTGATTCGACTTTAAGCTCTGAATAAAGTGCGATCCGCGGTTTCTCGGCAACCGACAAATTGTAGATAAGTTTTGTCAGTTCATATTCAAGGAAAGCTTCACGATCCGGCTGAAAAAACGGCAGGACCTCCTGCCCATCCAGTGCGTTAGTCCCCGCCAGGCCAAAATACAGGGCATCCCCGGCCTGGTTAACCGGGACACTCTGGAGCCCGAATTCGGCCGCCTGGTCCTCCTGCTCAGAAAAAGGTTCGGGGTCGACGATGTGCAGGTTTATTGTTGAGCCTGCAAGCAGCTGATACTCCGCCAGCATTTCCTGCACCCGTTGGGAATAAGCCCGTAACGCAGTCAGGTCTTCTGATGCTTTTTCAGAGAAGAAGAAATACAGGTTAACGGGTTCTTCCAGGTCACCAATGATCTCTCTGGTGCCATCGGAGACCGAATACAAACCATTCTCTGTTAGGTCGAGCCGCACCGAACCAAACATCAGGGTATTCAACAGCGTGAACAAAACGAAACCAGCGACCAAGCCCACAATAGAAAAATATCGGCTCATCTCAGGCCCCCTTCTTCATATCTAACACAATAGAGGTCGCGCCAAGCCACACCACAATCACCGAAATAAAGTAAAGAAAGTCCTGAAGGCTAAAGACACCTCTCGATACCGCATTGAAGTGCGTCAGGAAGCTAAGGCTCGCGACCATGTCTATTAATGTCAGCGGCAGCCACCCCCTGACCAGGTCCAGCACCAGCGGGAACCCTGCCATCACAAACAGCAGAGATACAAAACCACAGAGCACAAAGGCAATCACCTGGCTCTTCGTAATGGCAGACATACACGACCCTATAGCCAGAAAGCCACCGGCCATCATCCAGCTACCCAGATAGCTCGCAACGATAACGCCATTGTCCGGATCTCCCAGGTAATTAAC
>JABGVY010000093.1 GCA_018645845.1 Gammaproteobacteria bacterium
AAGCCCGAACTGCTCAGCACAAAACCCGTAAGCATCAGGGTAATGCCTGTTGCGCTTTTAAAAACAAAATTCCAGGTGGCGAAGTAGGTTCCCTCTTTTCGCTTTCCCGATTTGTACTCGTCATAATCAATCACATCAGATTGTATCGAAGGCGCTACAACCGCCCCGCTACCAGCACCGAGCCCACAGATCACAGCGAGAACAGAAATCAGAAGGTCGGAACCCGCCTCCAGGAAGAACATGCCACCAAATCCAAAACCGGTTAGGAGCATCGAAAAGATCCACATTGCCTTCTTACCGACACGTCTCGACAGCGGCACCCACAGCGGCACGGAAAACACCGAGGGGATCAGGTACAGCAGAATATAAATTACCGTCTTTTCAGGTCGCATCACAATATATTCAGCGATGTACGGCGTCAGGATACCAATCGTCGCCCCGCCAAGGTTCTCAATGAAGAAGACTACCAGCAAAAGGCTCGCATATTTATTTTTCAAGACATCGCCAAATGCAATGAAAGGGTTTGATTCACCCCTGCCCTGATATTCGGGACGTTCTTTTGTGTTAAAGAACATCCAGATAATCAGCGCGGCCGTGACAACACCCGCCATCACAGACACTACAAAAGCAATTTGCCTGGGGTTCTCACCAATGATCAGCTGATGCATTGCAACCAGCGCCAATAATGACCCTGAATTCCAGATCATATGCCGCAGCCCAAATATGCGTGTCCGCTCGTGATAGTTCGTTGAAAGCTCTGCGCCAAGTGATGTGTGCGGAACACTAAATGCTGTCATCGAAGTGTAGAAAAGAATCACCGCTGCCGCCATCCAGACAACGAGCATTGACTCGCTCAACAACTCAGAAGGATTCCACATCATGTAAAAAGTGCCGCAAACAAAGGGCACTGACATTAGCATCCATGGCCTGCGTCGACCCACCTTCAGATTCGTTCGGTCACTCAGGTAACCGGCGACCGGGTCTGTCACTGCATCCCATATTCTTGACACCCCGAAAATCAGCCCCATCACTGCAGGAGAAATCAACAGCACATCCGTGGAAAATTTCATGAGGTAAAGCGAGACCATGAAAAACATGAATCCGACCCCAACCGTCGGGATGTTGTAATTGACGATAGTGCTTAAGGGCAGGACCTCACCAGGTCCATTGTTGCTGTCGCGAATCACCGAATAGTCACTAACTGTTTTCAGCCATCGTAGAGGATAGTTGCCAGCGGCGGCGTTTGGGCTGACCGCTTCGATAAGCGGTTGAAAGCGCATCTGTAATATACAATTCAAACAGCAAAGACCTTACCGACGGCCTGAAGTTAGAGATAGATTCAGCCAGGGCCCTTGTTTCTTTATCCTGCACTTTTACGGCTACCCCTGTCGCTTGAAACTCCCCACTACTGCCGGAGCTGTCGTTCATTGCACAGTGCAGGCAAAAATCAGGGTTTTCTTCCAGGTCGCGGGTACGGGGTGAGGTGGGCTCCAGAAAGATAAATACATGCCCCTCGCCAATAACCGGAGTGACCGGGTGCGCGCGTGGCCTCCCATCCTTGCGAAGCGTTGCAAGGTACGCAACTTTACCGTCCAGTCGCTCCTGCCCGAACGCGGCTAACGCGACATCTTCTCGTTCAAGAACGGCCCAGTGTGCTGCTTGCATGATATTCTCTTCTGACAACAACCCAACACTTTAGCATGGTTAATCAACAGGGTTAATCCGTATTGCCGATCAGGTCAAAATCGACTTCTGGCCGCTACCGGCAAAGCTGGCGAGCCAATCCTCACGCCGATGATACCGGCGAACTCAACCCTTTGATTTATGCACTTTCCCCTCAGGGACATAGCCTTTCCATGGCATGGCCGCCTACAGGTTCGGTATCTGCTGGATAAACCATCTGGCCATAGCCTCCTGTCACAAACTCATGCTTCGTAGCATCGCCACTCTGCCATAGGATCTGAAACTCATATCGGCAGCCTTGCAACAGGGGGGCAGAGACTCCCATCAACATGATATGAAGCCCACCTGGCTTTAACTCATAACGCTTTCCGGCCGGTACCAGAATCTCCCCATGAATCATCCTGGCCATGCCTTCGTCTTCTACTGTCCGATGAATCATGGCGTGCCTTGCACCGGCGAACCTGACTTCTACAACCCTCATTTCACGAGAGCTATTGTTTTCGAACAAACCATAGATTGCCGCGCTTGATGCCCCCGGGGGTGTCGCCCGAGACCAGGCCTGCACCGCCACATCCGATTTCGCCAACATTGGCAGCGCGACCAGCAGTAGCATGGCACAAATACGCATTTCAAAAAGCCTTCCTGCAAAGCTTTCAGTATATCCCAACCGAAAAGTTGTAACGATGCCGAGCGACGAACCTTTTCACCGCCTACCGTGGTACACTTCGCAATCCTCGGTCCTGAACATCACTTCACCACAATGCTTCGAATTGGTGTACTAGCATCTCATCAAGGGACCAACTTTCAGGCCGTTGTAAACGCTTGCCAGCAAGGCAGGGTCCAAGCAAACGTCGCCCTTCTTATCAGCAACAACTCTAATGCGCCTGTCATGGCCAGGGCTCGAAGATCAGGCGTTCCGACCGTACATCTTTCATCACTAACTCATCCATCATCTAGCGCTCTGGATGAATCAATGAATAACCGCCTTGCTGACGCAAATATCGACCTGGTCGTACTTGCGGGTTATATGAAAAAACTAGGCCCCCGTGTATTAGAAACTTTCAAGGACCGAATCATCAATGTACATCCTTCTTTGCTTCCCCGTCACGGTGGCCCAGGCTTCTATGGCACGCGAGTTCACAAAGCGGTCATTGAGTCTGGCGACAGCGAAACGGGCGCGACTGTTCATCTAGTCAATGGCGATTACGACAAGGGCAAAGCCCTCTTGCAGGAAAAGATAACCGTAAACGTCGATGATACCCCTGACAGCCTGGCAGAGCGTCTGCATCCTATTGAACATAAGTTACTAATCGAAGTTATTCAACAATTTGCCGCGGGAAAAGAATGAACACGAAAACGAAGCAAAAGAAACCTCGACAAAAAAACCCAAGAGCACCTATCGCCCTGATGACCTGCGAATCCGGACGTGCCTTCGCGGAATCCGTGGCATCAAAAATGGGAACATCGTTGCTGCCAAGCAACGAAACCTGGTTCGCCTGCGGCGAAGGGAAATTCGAAATCGGCGCTAATGTTCGCGGTCACGATGTCTATATCTTTCAGTCGACCGCAGGCCCCCAGGATGACCGAAGCATCTATGACAGATTCATGATGCTGCTCCACGCCATAGAAGCGGCAGCACTTTCAGATGCCCAATACATCACCGCCGTCGTCCCTTATTACCCTGGCGCCAGACAAGACAAACGGAAGGGTAGAACAAGGGAAGGCATCAGCGCGGGGCTCATCGCCAGAATGATGCAAAGCGCCGGAACGGATCGCGTGATGACCGTTGAGATTCACAACGATTCCATCGCCGGCATGTTCAACCCATCGATGTCCCACCTGGAGAATGTCTTCCTGACCAGGCAACTCGTGTCCTGGTTGCGCCGCCAGAAGTTAACCGGCGATGTGGTCGTTTCGCCCGATGTCGGTTATCTCGAAAGAGCACGCGCCTATGCCGAAGAACTGTCTGCGGATCTGGCCGCCCTGTCAAAAGAAAGGGATTACTCCAAGCCAAACCATGTATTTCGTTCTACGTTAATAGGAGAAGTCAAAGATCGCGACGTCCTCCTGGTTGACGATATTATCGATACCGCCGGATCCGTTGTTTCAGCTATTGATGAGTTAAAAAAGCAGGGGGCCAGAAACATCAATGTTGCCTGCGTGCACCCACTTTTTAATGGCTCGGCGTGGCAAAGACTGACAGACATACGAACCCGTGCTG
>JABGVY010000345.1 GCA_018645845.1 Gammaproteobacteria bacterium
GGAATTTCGAGGTGCGTACTCTAGTTGATATCCTGTTTTTCGTAAAATGAAATATGCGAGATAACGCCTTGCGAAATCAGCAATCTGGCATGCAGCCCGCTAAAAGGTGTAGGAAAACGAAAGAGAGCCATAAGAGTGGGATGAATCCTGGCCTGAGAACTCTTTCGTGCGGAAGATATGGGCGTAGGATAGGCGCCCTCCGCCTACAATATAGGCAAGGCCCAGGGCCACGTCGGCAACAACAGTCTCTTTCTTGACCGAGTGGCTGTTCTTGAAGCTATTTCCGTCCAGGAATATATCGTGGCCAACAAGACGAACATCAAACGAC
Organism: Gammaproteobacteria bacterium; assembly: GCA_018645845.1. Lineage (GTDB taxonomy): Bacteria > Pseudomonadota > Gammaproteobacteria > Pseudomonadales > Azotimanducaceae > UBA9659. The sequence goes on from JABGVY010000345.1 coordinate 329, forward strand.
GCAAAGGCATGTAAACCCCATTTTTTCTTGCCAACAAAACGCGGATCCCAGGTGGAATCTGGTGTCGAATTTTGACCTCCAGGCCGGATCGCACTCGTGCCAAAATCATCCGGTAGCGCCCAGCCAATTCGAACCTCAGCACCAGCATTAAGGTAGGTGCTAACGTTGCCCAGCGACAACCCGGTGTGAGTAATCGCGTCATACCCGAATCGGGTTTCAGGATTCACGCGCTTCCACTTCTGCTTGTGCTCCCAGGTTGCCAAAATGCCAGGTTCATTCCGGAGCTGGTTATCCCAACCCTTAAATTTATCAAAACCACGAAGATCGTGAATAAAATCCTGAGCCTCCTGCCCGAAGGCTCCTGGACCTACTATGCCTAGCTGCACTTCAAGTGTATCGAGCTGGTCTTCTGCGCGGGTCTGGTAGCCAAGCCCTAAAAATAGCCAGGCGGCATAAGGCCGATCATCTTTTATAAGACCGGTTTCATTCAGGTCCTGGGGTGTATAGATCTGCTGCCCAAACGTCACGGTGACATTTCTTTCCAGACCCTCGTGGGATTGGTGAAAGAACGTCAGGCTTTGATTCAGTCGACGAACCCAGGCAGGGAGTTCTTCGCTTTCCACATAATCGCTGATATCCGGAGATACCCAGGAAAGCTGGATACCGCTCGTATAATCCTGGTCGGTCTCTGAGAACAGGTCGTTTTCGACATACAGGTTAAGCGTCCATTCTTCCCGCTGGTCTCTGTCTGCGCGAACAGCCCAGGAAAGGAACAGCGACAGGAACAGTAACGCACTAACCCATCGGGTAGCGATGTTCGAGTGACACTTCATCTATTTTCTTATTGGCATCAGTGCTAATGGTCAGATACGCGGCTTTAATAATGTCATCCATCTGGTCCGGGTGCGTCGCCCCTACTATTGTAGAGGCAACAAAATCGGCTTGCTTACTCCAGGCAGTTGCAAGGGTAACGACCGAAACGCCTTCTTCCTTCGCGATGTCCATAAACGCTCTGGTTGATGCGATAGACTTATCATTAACAAATCGCTGCGCCATCACCTTTTGACGTTCACCTGCATTCATGTAATTGGTAAATCTTGCGCCTTCGGGTCTTTCACCATCGTTGTATTTACCGGTCAATACACCACCGGCCAGGGGAGAATAAGGGATCAGGCTTACCTGCTCTTGCCGGCAGGCTTGCGCCAATTCATCTTCAAAACGGCGATTGTTCAAGCTGTAATTGTTTTGAATCGTCTCGTAACGGGCAAGTCCATGCAGCTCTGACACCCCAAGGCTCTTCGTCAGCCCCCAGGTTGTTTCGTTACTACAACCAATAATCCTGACTTTACCTGCCCGAACCAGTTCATCTAACGCTGCCAGGGTTTCTTCGTAAGGCATGTCATGATCAGGCCAGTGGGTCTGGTACAGATCAATATAGTCGGTCTGCAGCTTCTTCAGGCTACCTTCGAAGGCCCTGACTATATTGTGACGATCAAGCGTCGTCATTCCTTCACGCACCGCGGCCCGTATCCAACCATGACTGGGCCCGGCGACCTTTGTCGCCAGAATGATCGCATCCCTGGGTTTGGTTTTCAGCCATCGGCCAACGATCTCTTCCGTGCGCCCTACATAACCGGGGTCAGGAGGTACCGGATACATCTCTGCGGTATCAAAAAAATCGATACCCGCATCAAATGCTTTATCCAGAATCTCAAAGGCTGTTTTCTCGTCTGCACCGGTACCAAATGTCATGGTACCCATACAAATATCCGAGACGACAACGCCGCTTCGACCCAGTCGATTTCTATTCATCCTGCTTCCTTAATTTCCAACAAGAATTTCTAACAAGAATTTCCAAAAAGTCGTAGCCGAAAGTGAGTCAGGGCTAGTGTTTCGCTGGTTGTAATGCACAACCCTCAATAGTGATTCTATGCATAACCCTGCGTTGACCCGGGTAATCGTTCTGTGCGTAATGCCACGTGGCCCGGTTGTCCCAAAAGGCAACCGAACCATTTTCCCACTTAAACCGCGTGATATTTTCTTCGGCTATCGCCCGCTCATACAAATAGGCCAGAAGTGGCGCTGATTCTTCATCTGTCCAGCCGTCAAAACGCAGTGTAAAGCCGGCGTTCACATAAAGCGCCTTACGACCACTTATTGGGTGGCTGATGACAACGGGATGTATAGGGTCTTCCATCTCAACCGCCGCCCCAGCATTTCCTATCCTGCCGCCGCCGGACCCAGTGGTTTCGTATTCTCCCTTTGGGCCAAAGACGTGCTTGGCCGAATGAACCGCAGACATTCCTTCAAGGGTTTCTTTCAAACCATCAGACAGACTCTCATAGGCTTTATACATACTGGCGAACCAGGTATCACCACCTGACGCTGGTAATTCCCTTGCCACCAGGATAGAACCAAGCGCAGGTTCCTGGTCATAGGAATGGTCTGTGTGCCACCCGCCGCCAATGTTCTCGAGCTGGTCTGGTTCTTTACTCACCATCGCTATTTGAGGGTATTCAGGGTTCGCAGCAAAGAACCGATTGACGTTGATGTCGCCGAACACCTCGGCAAACTCAATGTGATCCGCTTCGGTGATTTTCTGGTTCCTGAAAAACACCAGACCATGCTCTGAAAAGGTCTGCTTGATCGTGTCAAGTTCCGATGAGGCGAGACCACCAGCAATATCGACACCCAGGATTTCAGCCCCTACGCCGGGCAGCGTGTTGATTGATACCGCCATGATTTTCATCCTCAGAATTCCACGGGATTATGTCACAGATCAGACGATATCTGGATGCCAGACTAGGCCGGCATCTTGTCACCTGATAGTGGTAGCGTCAGCCCCAGATTCTTGCCAATACCTCTAGCATCAAATTGAATGGGACTGACATGGGCATTATCAACGCCTAATATTCGATCAAAATAGCCTATAATCCCCACTTATAGTATATTTAGTGATTATTATAGCTGTAATAATCTAAATCCCTAATATATTTAAATATATAGATATTATGCATATATATTCCCGTATTGTGGCTATATTAATCCACTTTTTATCCTATTTATCCCATTATTATAAGAAATGACGCCGACATACAACATTGACCAGTCGGATAGTCACTGCGCCCAAGGATCGCCTCTCATACCTCCAGGCCCATTGACAAAAACCGAAATGTGACAATTTGTCATTTTTAAGGTACAACAGTCCCTCAAATTTGGTGCAGTTGCACAATCACCCGGATTACCTAGCAAAACAGGAGTATTTAATGTCCGAAGCTCATAAAATGGACACCCCCGAACAGGCCGCATTCCGCGCCCACTGTCAGGAATGGCTTGCTAACAATCACCCCGGCCGTCCACCCGTCAAATTGCCTTTGGGCGCATTGGAGCTGAGTGACCCGGATGCTCTGGCCTGGCTCCAGAAATGGCAGAAGTCTGCTTATGATGCTGGGCTCATTGGTTGTGATTACCCCACGGAAGTAGGCGGGGGCGGAAAAGAGAATTGCCAGTCCATTGCCAATACAGAAATGCAGAGGGCACAGACCCCTTACCTGCCCAACATTATTGGTATGGGTATGGCCGCACCGACGGTCCTGTTTCACGGCCGAGACGAGGTTAAGGCAGAACTACTGCCGAGGCTACTTTCCGGTGAAGAAATCTGGTGTCAGGGCTTCAGTGAACCCGGCGCGGGCTCTGACCTTGCTAACCAGCAAACTTTCGCGGAACGGGATGGCGACAACTGGGTAATAAACGGCCACAAGGTATGGACGTCACTAGCGCATTTCGCAGAGTGGATGATCCTGCTATGTCGAACCAGTAAGGATGATAAGTACAACGGACTGTCCTACTTTGTCGTACCGATTGCAAAGGCACTCGGCAACGGCGTGACCGTACGACCACTTATTAAGCTAACCGGAGAAACAGGATTCAATGAAGTCATCTTTGACAACCTGGTCGTTGATGACAGATACCGGCTCGACGAAGTTGGCGCTGGCTGGAAAGTGGCTATGACAACCCTCGCTCATGAACGGGGCGCGGGCCCCATGACAACGCCTGCCTCTGGCGGCATGGCGGTTGAAGAGGAGGAAGGCGCACAAACAAACAGCGCAATGGCGTTAGTAGACCTTGCGAAACAACAACACCGCAACGGTAAGACAGCCGCTGACGACCCGCTCATTCGTGATGAGATTATCAAGATGATGATTCGCCAAGAAGCTTTCAGGCAAAATCAACGTCGAGCCAATGTCCCTTCGCTAACCGATCACCCCATGCGCATTCCATTGCAGTTCAAACTTGTCGCTACGGAAATGTCTCAGGATTTGCAGCGGATTGCCTATGAAGTAGAAGGTGCTGCAGCAACGTTATACGTCAACGACGAGAATGCACCTGTCAGTGGTCAATGGCCACTCGCATACATGAATTCATTCGGCGTTACGATTGCGGCCGGTGCTAACGAAGTTCAACGCAATATCCTGGGCGAACGCGTCTTGGGCATGCCCAAGTCGAAGTAGGAGATAGACATGACAGAACAACCTAAAAACTTTGGCTTCGGTGAAGACGAAACCATGCTCAAAGACGCTGCACAGAAGTTTTTTGCAGACAATTGCAGCCCGGACAAAATCCACGGAC
>JABGVY010000208.1 GCA_018645845.1 Gammaproteobacteria bacterium
ACGCATCGGTGATGTCCTGAATAGTAATTACATCCATGGGTTGACTCCTCATCAGCGACTCGGCCTCCCTGACAATGCGGTCCCGTGTATCCCGGCGCTTACGCTCCGCGCGAGACAAGCTATTCAGCTCATCACTGGTGGCTAAAGTTCTTGCGATTAGTGGCTTGGACATAGTGGTTCCGGGAGCCTGATCTACTATTTATGACTATAGTCATAAATAGTAGCTAATATATATGACTATAGTCAATTATTTTCAAGAAAGAATAATTCACTCGACGGCCCCATCATCGTTGCCCCTGGTTCCACCGACTATTTAGCAGTGATACTGGTGGTTAGCCAGAATTGAAGGTCGCTATGCCCGGGGAACCGGCGCTGCCGCCAGCTTCGTCAGAAAATCGCTCGGTGCGGGTTGGCAAACCAATGAACACTGGGAATGTCTGAGCAAACCCAGGCAATGCTGAATCCACTGGATATAAGTGTAGTATCCCTGCATAGGCTAACCATAGATCATGGTAGATTTGACAGGCTGATCGAGCAGCCTGAGGTCGCGATGGCTCAGCCAGACCACTGGGTGTTTGGGCATACCGGTTAATCAAACAAGATTGACTATCTGGAACCGAAACTTGCGAGAAGATTGGTGTTAACAAACCATATTACGCACTAACGAAGGGGCTAAAGCGCCTGATATTTAGAGGAATGAGCTGATGAAACTTAGCTGGTCACACGTGGTACTAAACGTGAGAGACGAAAAGAAAATTCTGGATTTCTACACCGAAACCCTAGGCTTTAACGTCAGCGACACGGGTCCCATCACAGAAAACGGGCCGAACATTATCTTCATGAGCCAGAACGAAGACGAACATCACCAACTCGCAATTGTTGCCTCTCGAAAAGATGAAGACCCGCCCAATTCACTCAACCATCTGGCTTTTCGCGTCGAATCTTTCAATGAATTGAAAATGCTAAATGGAAAACTCGAATCAGCCGGCGTGGACATTCTACCGTTATCGCATGGTAATACGCTTTCGCTCTACTTCAGTGATCCCGAAGGCAACGGTCTGGAGATTTTCTGGGACACGCCCTGGCATGTCGGCCAACCCGAAGCCATCCTGTGGGATACCAGCCTTAACCAGAAACAGGCGCTGGCCTGGGTGGAGAAAACCTTCAGTAACAGGCCTACCTTTAGCCAGCGCGAAGATGCGAATAGCGATTGGATTAACAGGTCCTGATCTACACTGCTGTTGAACTATCAGGATTCATTCGCTCGTGACTGCTATCCACCAGAAGTTGACGTTGACGTAAACGTTAGGCTAGGATTCAATTCCTATGAGCAATCAATATTCCATCCGCGAATTGTCACAGGAATTCGATGTCACCACTCGAACCTTACGCTTCTACGAAGAGAAGGGTCTCCTCTCGCCTACACGCTCTGGCCAAAACAGAACTTATTCAGCCGCTGACAGGGCCCGTTTGATATTGATCCTACGCGGGAAAACATTGGGGTTGTCCCTCGAGCAAAGTACAGACCTGATCGCTATGTATGACCCAACGTCTAACAATAAAAGACAGCTCGAAACCGTCATCCAAAAAATTCAATCACGAAGACGTCAACTCGAAGTACAGAAGCAGGAGCTCGAAAGTATGATTGTCGACCTGGAAAGATGGGAAGAACGCACTAACGCCGCCATGGAAAATAAACAGAAGTCAAAAAATGTTAACTGATATTTCCACCCACAAAAATTATTGGGAAGAACTTTAATGAACACATCTTATGCCATGCTGGATCACGGTCTGGGTGAAGATCTGGACATGTTGCGCGACCTGGTCTTCAAATTCGCCCAGGCAGAAATCACCCCGCGCGCCGCAGAGATAGATAAAAACAATGAGTTTCCCGCTGATCTCTGGAGAAAGATGGGTGACCTCGGCATTCTCGGCGTCACCGTTACAGAAGAATTTGGAGGCAGCAATATGGGTTACCTGGGCCATGTTGTCGCCATGGAAGAAATCAGCCGCGCTTCAGCTTCGGTCGGTCTGTCCTACGGCGCGCACTCCAATCTCTGCGTCAATCAGATTCACAAAAACGGTTCTGCTGAACAAAAAGCAAGGTATTTGCCAAAGCTGTGTTCCGGCGAACATGTCGGCGCCCTGGCTATGTCGGAGCCAGGCGCAGGCTCTGATGTCGTCAGCATGAAGCTCAAAGCCGAGAAAAAAGGCGACGTCTATATTCTGAACGGCAACAAGATGTGGATTACCAACGGTCCTGACGCAGACACTTACGTCATTTACGCCAAGACCGACAGCAATGCAGGTTCACGCGGAATGACGGCGTTCATTGTTGAGCGAGGCTTTGGCGGATTTTCTCAGGCACCAAAGCTCGACAAGCTTGGAATGCGAGGGTCCAATACCTGCGAGCTGATATTTGAAGATTGCGAAGTCCCTGCAGTTAACATCCTAGGCCAAGAAGGCGAGGGTGTACGAGTGCTGATGTCGGGTCTCGATTTCGAGCGAACGGTTCTTTCAGGCGGCCCGGTCGGCATTATGCAGGCTTGTATGGATATCGTCGTACCTTACGTTCA
>JABGVY010000091.1 GCA_018645845.1 Gammaproteobacteria bacterium
CCTGACCAAACTATCGGCCTGATTGGTTTATTCGACCGGCGACACACTTAATACGAATTGATAAAAATGAGGAAGGGACAATGAAACTTGGAATTCTGAACGGAATTGGCGGCAAGGTTATCGGTATAGATATGGACCGAATCAAGGCGGCAGAGAGAATGGGTTACGACTCTGTCTGGACAGCAGAGGCATACGGCAGCGATGCGGTAACGCCGGCGGCCTGGATATTAGCCCAGACGGAAAAAATCAAGGTTGGTACGGCGATCATGCAGATGCCTGGCCGATCACCGGCTTGTAGCGCGATGACAGCGATGACACTGAACCAGCTCTCTAATGGACGGTTCATTGTTGGTTTGGGTGCATCCGGGCCGCAAGTGGTTGAGGGTTGGCATGGTGTAGCTTATGGCAGGCCGATAACTCGAACAAAAGAGTACATCGAGATCATGCAGAAGATTTTTAACCGCGAAGCGCCTGTGGAACATGAAGGTTTTCATTACAGCATGCCTTACAGTGCTGATGATGGCACTGGCCTGGGTAAACCTTTGAAAAGTATTCTGCAGGCAGACCCTTCTATCAAAATTTACACAGCATCTATCACACCCAAAGGTCTTGAGGCTTCCGCTGAAGTGGCGGATGGCGTGTTCCCGATATGGATGAGTCCTGAAAAATCTAACGTGTTAATGTCCTCCATTCAGAAAGGTCTGGATAAAAGTGGCAAGACCCTGATGGATTTCGACATTGCTCCTTTTGTCACCGTAGTTATTGGTGATGATGTGGACCATTGCCGAATGCCAATCAAAGGCAGTATGGCTTTATATATCGGAGGCATGGGCGCTCGAGAAAATAATTTCTACAACGATTATGCAAAGGCGCTGGGGTATGAAGAAGCCGCAGTCAAAATTCAGGACCTGTTTCTTGCGGGCAAGAAGGATGAAGCCATGGCCGCTGTTCCTGATGAGTTGGTAGATGCCTGCCATTTAGTGGGTCCCGCGGGTCGAATCAAAGAGCGGTTGCAGGTCTGGAAGGAAGCAGGTGATTCCGGGAAGATTAGCAGCATGTTGCTGGGTGCTGGCCAGATCGAAGCACTTGAGCTGGTAGCGGGCGAACTCCTCTAGGGGCGTTAGGCCCAATACTTAAAGGAACGGGTATCTCAACTCAAAGTTACACCCTCAAGGCTTGTGCTGGCATTCATGAAATAAGCCAGCAGGATTGGGATGCCTGCGCAAACCCCGGCAGGTCAGGGGTTGATACAGACATTCCATTCGACCCCTTTCTGTCCTACGCGTTTTTAAGTGCACTTGAAGAGAGTGATTCCGCTGTAGCGGAGACCGGCTGGGCGCCATACCACCTCGCGTTGGAGCACGTTACCAAAGGTATAGTGGGTGTCGTGCCTATGTACCTGAAAAGTCATTCCCAGGGTGAATATGTTTTTGATTACTCGTGGGCTGATGCTTTTGAACGAGCGGGTGGTCGTTATTATCCCAAGTTGCAGGTCTCGGTTCCGTTCACGCCCGCGACAGGCAGGCGCCTTCTAACTCGCCCCGATGCCGAAGACCCTGAAATAGAAAAGTATCTTTTGTCAGGCCTGATGCAGGTTGCCGAAAAAATGGAAGTGTCGTCAGTTCACATTACCTTTTCGGACAAACATCAGTGGGACCAGATGGGAGAGCTGGGATTTCTGCAGAGAACACATAATCAGTTCCACTGGCAGAATGATAACTACAGTACCTTTGATGATTTTCTTGCAGCGCTTTCTTCCAAGAAAAGGAAGAATATAAAGCGAGAACGTAGAGGGGCGCTGGAATCTGGCATAGAGATAGAGCGGGTAACCGGGTCTGACCTCACAGAAGAGCATTGGGATGCTTTCTATCGGTTTTATGTTGATACCGGCAATCGTAAATGGGGATCTCCGTACCTGAAACGGCAGTTTTTTTCTATTATCGGTGAGACGATGCCGGAAGATACCCTGCTGGTAATGTGTAAGCGTGATGGGCGGTATGTTGCAGGTGCGATTAACTTCATTGGCGAGGAATGCTTGTTCGGCAGGAACTGGGGTTGCATCGAGCATCATCCGTATCTTCATTTTGAAGTTTGTTACTATCAGGCGATAGAGTTTGCCATCGAAAGAGGATTGAAGCGGGTTGAAGCCGGTGCACAGGGACAGCACAAGCTGGCGCGGGGTTATCTACCAACCCATACTTACAGCGCACACTGGATTGCCAACGAGTCCCTAAGAGATGCAATAGATAACTACCTACAGGATGAGCGCCGGTATGTTGATGAAGAAATTGATTACATTACGGAGCAGGGGCCGTTCAAAAAAGCGATCGAAGAGGACGAATGAGTAACCTGAATAAGCCGGTGAGAGCCAGTTCCTTGCGCCCTGCGTCAACTCGACGGAAGCTGAGAGGATCTCATCTAGACTTACTCGTGTAATGCTTCATCGACTTTTATTTATGTCTATAGCTAACACAGCACAGTAAATATCGGCTTTGAGAACTTTTTTTAGACACTCAAGGGGTCAGGTCCTGTGCCTTGCAGCTATCACTCCTTTCCGATTTTCGTTAGTCTTTAACTCGATCTAAGGGAAGCTCGGATATGCCGGTTCAGATACAGGGAATCGAGATTTTCTCGACAGTAGACAAAGGTAAGCTGGCCCAGATAGAGGCGTTGTTTAACGCCCACTCGTTTCAGGCGGGTGATGAGATAACCCGGTTTGGTGAACCGGTCGATGGCCTCTACCTGCTGGGTAAGGGCGAAGTTGAGGTTTCTATTCCGGGCTTTGATGGAATAATAGCGACGCTCGAAGAAGGAAGCTCCTTCGGCGAGTTGTCGCTGTTTAATCCTGGAGACGTGGCCTCGGCGACGGTGACCGTCAGTTCCGATGGCGCAGAGGTGTTGTTCTGCTCTAGAGAAGCCTTGAACCTTGCCCTGGGGAAGGATGAAGAATTAGCGCTTAGCTTTTATCGAGCCGCCACAATGCTGTTAATTGAGCGACTGAAGAACACCAATCAGAAAATCAGCGGCGAAATTTCCAAATCGGTCAAAATGGCGACCCGGCTGATCGAAGAAGTATCAACAGCGGGTAACCTTGGTCAAACACAGGATCAACTCCACAGTGTAGGATCGACGATTGTCTCGAATATGACTGATATCGTGAAGAGTCTGCTGGTTATGAAGGAATCCAATAGGGCGGTTGACCCGACAGAAATTTCTCGACTGGCTGACAAAGCGAAAGAATTTTACTACTCCGACTTTCCTGTGTTCCAAAGTGTGAGTCAACAACTTAAAGTGATTGGCCAACACCTCGACAA
>JABGVY010000394.1 GCA_018645845.1 Gammaproteobacteria bacterium
AACAGTAGGAAATAATTCTGAACAAATCATCGAAGCTAACTACAACATTGTTGGAGATGCCTATCTTCAAGTATTTTCCAACCAGAGAGGCCAAGATTACGAACTTACTGCCTTTGTCAACGATGGAACCCCATACGCCGCCGAATTCGAGCCCAATAACACAGAGGCAGAGGCCGGGTCTGAACAGGCAAACACGCTTAAAAATGGATTACGTACTAGCGGGAACATTTCTGCGGAAGGAGATGTAGACTGGTATGTGGTCGAAAGCAGCCGAGGTGATGCGACGTTTTTTATCTCAACTGAAGGCTGTGATAAAGATAGTTTTGGTGAGAATGATACACGTCTCGATCCAAAAAGAGACTGCGAGCCGCTTCAAATTGAGCTTCTTGATAAGGACAAAAATGTCTTATCTTTCCGGGAGTCTGATCCAGGTAACGCAAATCAGTTGGTAACACTATCGACAGGGCTACAAGAGGGCTCCTCCTATCTTAAAATCTCTTCGACTCATACCTTTTCAGAACTCGGAGGTAAAACGTATCATAACCGGACCTACGAGGTGACAGGATTCTTTCCTCCAAAACCTGTCGCGGTGTCAGCAAGTACGGACGACGGGGGTTCAATCTTTCCCAACGGAAGGCAAGAGATTCCTTACAATGGTTCAATCACATTCACCGCGACACCGAGGGATGATACTCGAACCTTTAAAGAGTTTGAAACTAGTTGCGAGGGTATAAAAAATACGCGGGATAACACAATCACGCTCTCCAACGTGACTGGTGACTGCTCAATCAAAGCAACTTTTTATCCAGCTTTGGAAATAAGGGCTGTGGATACGGGAGGGGGCACGGTAAGCCCACAAGGCGACATCCCTGTAGCCTATAACAGTACGCCATCTTTTCAAGCAAATCCAAACCCTGGCTATCGTTTTGATCGTTGGACTACGACCTGTCAGGGAGATTACTCTCAAAGGGATCGTGAGAGTTCAACACTGACCCTTAAACCAGTGACGACGAGCTGTCAATTATTCGCGAGTTTCGACGAAGATGACACAGAAATTGATGTGTCGATAGTAAATTTTGGGGCACCCTTTTCAGTAGAGGTTACTTCAGAGGATCAACGTGACGAATATTTCTACAATGGTAATTTTGCTGGAAGAGATTCTTTCAGGGTTGAGGAAGAAACAAGCTTCCTTATTACTACCAATGAAGACTCTAGGCTATATGATTTAAAGGTAGAGGGCACCGGTTGTGGAACTATTAGAAAATCCGGCAACGGGTATTTAGTGACCAGAGCAGTGAGAGGGTGTGAAATATCAGTCGAGATAAATGACATTTCAAGCAATACAATTGACGTGTCAATAATAAATAATGGGACACCTTTTTCAGTAGCGGTTGTTTCAGAGGATGGACGTACCGAATATTTCTCTGATGGTGATTTTGCTGGAAGAGATTCCTTCGGGGTTGAGGAAGATACAAACTTACTGATTTATACCCTTGAAGACCAAACACGATATCAATTAAATGTATCGGGTATCGGTTGCGGAACTATCAGGGAGAGTAATGTCGCTGCAAATGGGAAATTCATCCCAGCCTATGAATTGACCAGCGCAGCGAGAGGGTGTCAAATATCAGTCGAGATAGTTGACGTGAGTGAACTTACGATTCAATTCGGCAGTGGAGGCTTGTCCAGTGCACAGGGCACTTTTTCTATTAGCGTTAATGGCTCCGAAGCAAGAGAGTACAGTTTGAGTGATCTTCAATTTGGGGTAACGGGTGTCTATAGCCTCAATGATTCGATTGAGGTTAGCTATGAAATTGATTACCGGGTCGACAGCGAATCTGAACTTGTCGCCTTTAAGGGCTGTGATGACACGGTAGCTGAACCCATAGGAGGAGCGGGCCGCACTATTGCGTATTCTCTTTCATTTAGTCTCAGAGGACCGTGTAATGGGATCTTAATCATTGGCGACGACGGCAGTGGTATTGTGACGAATACCGCACCTTGGATCGTGATTGAAGGTGCGGCTACGATGATGCTGAATGTAGGAGAAACGTGGAACGACCCGGGTGCGCTGGTGCTTGATGATGAAGACGGCGATCTGACCGCAAATGTGATTGTCACCAATCCTGTTGATAGCAGCACGCCTGGCAGCTATACCATGGAGTATCGGGTTACTGACAGTGGTGGCCTTACGAGCACTGTTACTCGAAATGTGATCGTGGTTCAACCGCTTGCGACGGGTGCCGTGCGCATTGCCGCAGGGCAGGTCATGGAGTTACCGATTGTTAATACTTCGCTAGTTGCGCCGGACGGCTCGATGCTTGTGGTCCCAGCAAGTGCAACTGCCGCATCAATTAATGTGACGGCAGTTACACCGGGTGGCGGCGGTTTTATCACGGTCTGGCCTTGTGGTGTTGAGAGGCCTCTCGCGTCAAACCTTAACTATGTTGCAGGCGATGTGGTACCTAACGGTGTCATAGCGCCGATAGGTAGCAACGGTAAGGTCTGCTTCTACTCGCTTTCAGACACAGATCTAGTGGTCGATGTTGCTGGTTGGTTTGAAGGTGATGCTTTTGTGGGCGCCACGCCGTTGCGGTTAGTGGATACGCGTGAAACTAGTCGAGTCACACCTGTAGAGACGTTAGTGCTTAAAGTGGCAGATATCAATGCGAATACGGCAACAGGCGTCGCGACAATTATTCCTTTTGATGTTGGTGCTGTCGCTCTTAATGTGACGGTTGTCAGTCCAGATAGCGCAGGTTTCGTCACCGTATACCCATGTGATGTCGAAAGGCCACTAGCGTCCAATGTGAATTATGTCGCAGGTCAAATTGTACCTAACGGAGTAATCGCACCGGTGAGTGCCAATGGTGAAGTTTGTGTGTATTCGTTAGCGAATACAGATATTGTAGCTGACCTCGCAGGTTGGTTCCCGGGTAATGCCTTTACCGCGGCCACCCCGCAACGACTGGTAGACACCAGAAATGGTACTGGCGGGCAGCAGGGTAAGTTAATGCCGAATGGTCAATTAAGCGTTCCGGTTCGTGATGCGATACTTAGTGTCGCTGGCAACAGCGCTCAGGTACCACAGTCTGCGACGGCTGCCGCATTGAACGTCACTATTGTAAATCCCGAGGGCTCGGGTTTTGCTACCGTATGGCCTTGTTCAGCTGCGCGACCCTTGGCTTCTAACCTGAACTTTGTTTCAGGGCAGGTGGTAGCGAACAACGTGATAGCACCGATAGGCGACCAGGGTAATGTGTGTTTTTACAGCAGCACACCGAGCCACATCATTGTTGACATTGCCGGCTACTTTAGTGGTGAAAGTGGCAATCAGTTTATGGGTTCAACGCCGAAGCGCTTCATAGATTCGCGTTCTGGGCTTGGCCCCGCGCCCCAGTGATAATTAGTTCTGCTAATGTAATGACGGTGATCGTACTGGTGCGCTAAATTCTGGCGCGGTGTCAGGGCATTCGAGTAGGGTGCCCTAGGGTGCTACTGCTAATTGCTTGATGGACGCGAACTAGAGTTTGATATAGACGCAACCATCGCTTGTGCGTCTTTTTTATAGATCAAAATACGCTCTAAAACGCTCATTCAGTCGCCTCCAGAGTTAACAGTGCCTGTAATCCCGCGCGGTAATCAGGATATTTCAGAACAATCCCTAACTCGTCTTTGATGCGGTCATTCTTCACCCTCTTGCTCTCGGCGTAAAAACTCCGTGCCATTGGCGTCATATCTGCGGTGTTATAGTCAATCGCCTCTGGCAGCGGCATGCCCAACAACTCCGCCGCATAGCCGATCACATCTTGGGGTGGCGCCGGATTATTGTCGCACAGGTTATAAACCGCGCCCGCGTTCGGCTGCGCAATACTCGCCGCCACCACTTGCGCGATATCCTCCACGTGAATGCGCGAAAACACCTGCCCATCCTTAATGATCCGCCGCGCTGTGCCAGCGCGCACCTTGCTAAATGGCCCACGCCCGGGACCATAAATCCCCGCTATTCGAAAGATATGCAAGGGCAGGTTCATTCCCTGCCACTCTGCTTCGGCAGCCGCACGCCACTGTCCCCGCCGCGTTGATGGGGTCAGCGGTGTGTCCTCATCGACCCAACCACCCTGATGATCCCCATATACTCCCGTGGTGGACAAATACCCGACCCACTCGAAATCCCTTTTCGCAATCTCGTCGCGTAATTCGCGCAACACAGGATCACCTTCCTGGTTTGGTCCAGCCGAAATCAACAGATGCGTTGCTGCATCCAAATGCTGGCCCATGTCCTCACCCGGAAACTGAACACGCTCAATTCCGTTCTGCACCGGTTTGCTCGCTGTGCGCGACGTACCAATCATCCGCCAGCCATCCAGCAACGGAGCCAGCGCCTGCGCCGAATATCCGTACCCAAAACTCAGTAATGTCTTACCCATTCAACTGCTCCCGCCAGCTTAGCGCCCATCTATTCTGACCGCCTATGATACCTAACATCAGCTGCACGTTCGGCAAACTTGTTCGCTTACTCGCGTCCGCCGGGTAGTATTTTTCTAAAGCGTTACTCAATAGGCTATAGTCTGGGGGTTGGCAGATGTGACCAAGCAAAATATTAACGTCGGGAAATACAAGAGCACCTTCATAAGGCGTGCTTAAAAAACAAGTAAAAATCAGGTTGGATAAAAGTATTCAGAAACTGACAAGAAGCATCATCAGAGTTTTCGATCGCTACATGCCAGAACCATTTGCGTTCGGCATTATCATGACACTTG
>JABGVY010000247.1 GCA_018645845.1 Gammaproteobacteria bacterium
AGGACGATGAACGCGCCGGCACTGATCAATGCTGGCCAGCAAAGAAGGTGCTATGGAGGCCATCAGCCCGCTATTTTTGTCGTTTGTGCCGGTGCTTTAGTCATTGCAGACGCGCCAGAGGAGTCTCGACCTATCGGTGGTAAAACGGCGGGGGCGTATTCCTTTTAGGGAGGACAGCGACAGTCTCATCGACTTCTCTGTAAAAAACGGCCGAGCAAAACGCTGACTCGAATTCAAACAGTTGTGAGAAATCTGGCGATAGTCGAGCAGACGAAAACTGCGACGGTTCATCAAACCAGTATTCAACAAGGACATCCCAGCCTTCGTAGAATGCTTCCCGGCGTGCAATGCCTTGTGAGGTAAACCCTTCGGCATCCGCGGCAAAAAATTTTGTCATTACGTCCAGGTTTGTTCGAACGTTAACGATCATGCCTCTCAGCCCCGGCATTGTGGCAGCAAGTGTAGCGTATCGTCCTGTTAGGTAAGCTCTAAACAGTTCAGGTGCCAGTGCCGCCGGCTTTTTTATAAATTGAGCCAGCTTAAACAATTTCCTTTCTGGTCGTCGTACAGGCACCGCAATGTGTTCGTCAACCTGGAACTGAAACGGGGAGCCTGCATAGAGATGATCGAAATCACCACCGACTTTGGCGACCATCGGGTCGCTTTCAAGTCCGTTCGGACCCGCTCGGTCTCTTGCAGCACTGCGCGCGCCAACGTAGTCCTCCATGCGATCGAACATGAGCTGGCCCCAACCATCCCACTGTTCGTCGAACCCTTTGGGTTCGTTGATGGTGAGTTGTTTCGTGATATCTGCGCCCAGGCTATCGGTAATATTTCGATTAGACGCGACGTTAAGCAGGTAGCCGCGAATGTTGTTGAGGCGTCTGCCAAAGGAATTATGGTAGCCGACATGACCGGTACGATACTCGTCATGTGTGAGACGGGCGTTTCTTTTTACGAAGCCGAAAATTTTTAGCATATCGATTATCGAAAGTAGTAATTGGGTGCGGGGTTTCTATTGGGCATGACAATAAGATTCTCATCCACTTCGACGTACCAGACAGAATCAAAAAACGCTGATTCCAGCGTCGTCAGTTTATCATTCAGCGTTTCTCGAGCTGACACAAAATCGTTGCTATGGGTGAAGTGATATTCAATGGCGCCATCCCACATGGCGCAAAAACGAGCGCGATGAGCAATCCCTTCGTCACTGAGCCCCCAGCTATCGTCGCCGTAAAACCCGCGCATGGCGGCTGCCTGATCTGAATCACGAAAATTTACAATACAACCGTTTAAGCCCGGCAGTGTAGAAACTTGGCTGGCATATTCCGCCAGTACCTGCACATTGTTGATATTCGAGTTGTTCTTAAAAAACTGGATCAATTTGAAAGACTTACGTTCTTGCCGCTCGACGGGTACAAGAATGTGTTCGTGCATTGACAAGTGGAATGGCTTGAACTCACCGGGACGGTCCGGAACAGGGTCAAAGAGGACCGGTCCGTCGGCCAATGACCAGTCGGGGTCAATCAAGAGGCCGTCGGCAGTCGCGCGATTGGGTTCAACGCTCATGGCATTCAACCAGGCTTCATGGTTATCGAAAAAGACTTCAGGGAATCCATCCCACCAATCCAGAAAGTCCACGGGCTCGTTACAAGTTATCTGTTCATACAAGTCAGCGCCGATTCGATCGGCAAAAGGCGTATTACTCCAGACATTGACCAGGTAACCCCGTATATTTTTTAGTCGTCGGCTTTGGCCACAGTGATAGCCAACGTGACCAGCGCGATACTCGTCGTGAGAGAGCAGGGTTGTGTTTCGTTTCAGGAATGCAAAGACTTTAAACACGTTAGGCTTGACCTGACTGACAGTAAACGTGAATCTAACACGATTGAGAGAGAGGGTGCATCGAATGTCGTTAGGCGTTAACGAAAATCTGGAAGAACGTTACCTGGTGTCGCTGGCGCGTGAAGAAATTGAGTACCTGCGCAGGCTCTATGGCAAGGCGACGGATGCGCTGGGCAAAATCGGGGACCAGGAAGCAAACGAATTCGGTAGGTCCACTTTCCATCGAATATTCACAACCGATGCGCTCGTCAGAGTGTCCGGTGGGCCCAAGGCGTTGGCGGGCGCTGGGCCAGATAGCTGGGCTAAGGTGGTTAAAAATGCGCTCAAGGACTACGAGAGCACGCAGCACTTGATCGGCACGCAGATTGTGGCGTTTACGGATGTTCAGTTTGAAAACGGTGAGGTGTCAAGTGGCGAGGCTGAAATGTCCAGTTACCTGCAAGCCTGGCACGCCTGGCCTGACAGGCGAGGGCGAATAGTCCTTGGTACCTATCATGACAAGGTCAGGTTTAGTCCAGGGAAAGGTTGGCAGATCTATGACATGACCTTGGAATATACCAGTGTTGAGCATCGCCAGATGGGGAATGCAACATGAGTGAACCCGAGCAGGATACTTGGCCGAGTGCTGTCGAGGGATGGGTGGTCACGCTGTTCCTGCTCATTGCATTTACTTTTTCCTTCGTTGACCGGCAAGTATTGAACCTTCTGGTCGAGCCGATTCGTCTTGATCTGCAAATATCGGATACCCAGATAAGTTTTCTACAGGGACTCGCCTTTGCCGTCACCTATATCTTGATGAGTATCCCATTAGGGCGAATGGTCGATAAATACAACCGTGTGGGCATTATGATCGGCGGGGTTTTGGTGTGGAGTGCAACGACGATTGCCTGCGGGCTTTCAAGAACCTATTCGCAACTGCTATTCGCGAGGTTTGGTGTGGGTGCAGGGGAAGCAGCGCTGACGCCGGCGGCCTGGTCTGTCTTGGCG
>JABGVY010000099.1 GCA_018645845.1 Gammaproteobacteria bacterium
CGGAGTGCCTGACTTTAAGTAAGGATTTACCGGGGCACACGTGGTAACTTCATGCGTTGTAATAAACGCGTGAACACTTTCTATGTTAATAGCACAAAGCATCCTCGGCCTGCTGACTTTAATAGGCCTATGTTATTTATTCAGTGAAAATCGCCAGGAAGTTCATTTTCCGATTGTCATCAAAAGCCTGCTATTACAGCTATTATTTGCGGTCATACTGCTTAAGCTACCGGCCTCCCAAAACCTGTTTGTCGTTTTGAATGAAGGTATCGCAGTACTACAGGCCGCAACTCGCGAAGGGACGACCTTTATCTTCGGTTATTTAGGCGGCGGACAACTGCCTTTTGATGAGACAACCCCAGGCGGTGGTTTCATCCTCGCATTTCAAGCGATGCCTCTGGTGATCGTTATCAGCGTGATTTCAGCCATTCTGATGTACTGGAAGGTGCTACCGCTGATCATGCGAGGTTTCTCGCTGATCCTCGAAAAGACACTGGAAATTGGCGGCGCGCTTGGTCTTGGCATTTCAGCTAACGCATTTCTAGGCATGATCGAGTCCCCTCTATTGATCAAACCTTATCTATCCAAAATGAGCCATGGCGAAATGTTCGCCGTAATGACCGCTGGCATGGCGACCATCGCGGGCACTATGCTGGCACTTGAAGCAGCAGTCATCAGCAGTGTTGTGCCCGACGCGATCGGACACTTGATCAGCTGCTCACTTATTACCCTGCCGGGGGTCGTTTACATTGCTCATCTATTGGTTCCAGATCGCGCCCCTGTGACATCGGGCGACGGGGCGATAGATCAGGGCGCCGAGAACCTTATGGATGCAATCTCTACTGGCACCACGAACGGATTACAGTTATTTCTCAATATTGTCGCGATGATCATCGTCATCGTCGCATTGGTATACCTGGTAAATGCCACACTTGGAATGTTTCCTGACATCTATGGCGAAACCGTTACGCTGGAGAGAATTCTCGGCGTGTTGATGGCACCACTGACAATGATGATGGGTATCCCCTGGAGCGAAGCGTTTATTACCGGGCAGCTAATGGGTACAAAGGTTGTACTTACCGAATTCGTGGCCTACGTCCGGTTCGGGCAGTTGCCTGTAGAAGAACTATCCGAACGCACCCGCATTATCATGACTTACGCTCTGTGCGGATTTGCAAATTTTGTCAGCCTGGGCATCATGATCACAGGGCTGGTCACTATGGTTCCCGAAAGAAAAGTTGAAATTATGGGCATGGGTTTAAAATCCATTCTCGCGGGCACCATCGCCACCTGCACAACCGCATCGCTTGTAGGCATTATCATGTTGTTGCTGCCTAATTGAATCTACCTTCTGTTATATCGTCACCAAATAGCGCTCTAGAAAACGACTCTACATTGGGCCCTCTTCTAAGGTGATGACCGCCATCAACGCTCAGCACCACGCCGCTGATCCAGGAAGATTCGGGACCACACAAGAAACGTACTGAATTGCTGATGTCATCGACAACCCCATGACGACGGATTGGCATGCAATCCAGATAATCATTCAACACTTCTTCAGTATCGATCAATCCCGAAGCCAGCTCGGTGTCTACTAACCCCGGGCAGACGCTGTTTACCCGGATATTGACACTGCCCAGTTCATCAGCTGAGTTTTTAACGAGCATGTCGATACCGGCTTTGCTGACGCAGTAAGGCGCCATAAAACGATGAGTCCTAACGCCTGCAATTGATGAGATGGCGCAAATTGCACCACCGCCGGATTTCGCCATCGCCCGGCCTGCGTGCTTCACCGTATAAAAAGCACCATTCAGGTTAGTCTGCATAATCTCATCCCAACTGGCGGAATCTGTCGCCATAATCGGTGACAGACCGCCGGTGCCCGCATTGGCGACTGCAATGTCCAAAGATCCTCCCACACTTGCGATAGAAACAGCAGCTTCAACATCCTTTTCGTCCGCTACGCTACCAGAAAACAGGTTGATGGTTCCGGCACCTGGGACGCTCTGAAGTTCAACAGCTGCTTTTTCGAGCTTCTCTTCGCTTCGCCCCATAATCAGAACGTTGGC
>JABGVY010000087.1 GCA_018645845.1 Gammaproteobacteria bacterium
GATAACCTCGGCGCCTGACGCCTCGATTTTGCCACCTACCTCAACGATTTTGTTTCCTGCAATCGCAACGTCTCCCGACACGGGTCGTGAGCCTGTTCCATCAACCAGCGTGCCCCCACGTATCAGTACATCAATCCTCGTTGAGTTTTCCGTCATTAGTCTACTCCAGTTTTTTGCTTGTTTTTCCAATGGGTTAATTTTTCTTTGGGTCTTTCAACATGAAATTACCCCAGTTGAATCGATGGTCACGGGTAAACACAATTCAGCAGAAGGTTAGTTGCCAGTAAATTTGGGTTGCCGCTTTTCGAAGATTGCACGAACCGCTTCTTTGCCATCATCGCTTGCTAGGCCACGACCGGTGTAGCGAAGTTCATCACGTACCAGTTGTTCCAGGTTGTCAGGCAGGCCAATGCGCGCGACCTGCTTTTTCGTTTGCTGTGCAGCAAGCGGAGCGATAGCGGCAATTCGGTGGCAATAATCTTCAAAAAACCAGGTGAATTGTGCGTCGGCAACCACCTCGCCAACCAAGCCGATTTCCAGCGCCCTGGTTGCTTTAACAAATTCAATCTCCAGCAGAAAACGCATTGCCTGCTCGTGTCCCAACGCCTGTGGCAGCGTCCAAGTGAGACCACAATCAGGAGAAGTACCCACTCTGGCGTAACCCGGGTGGAAGGTTGCTTTGTCGCTAGCAATACGCATGTCACAACACATCGCAAGAGACAGTCCTGCACCAATAGCGAGACCGTTGACCCCGCAAACCACTGGCTTTTCACAATCGATGCGTATGCCTGTGACGAGCCTCACCACGCGCTCGACTGTGTTAGCCGCACTGTCACTTTGACGGCTATTCTTTGGTCTGCTCAAATCCGCACCTGCGCAAAAAGTGTCGCCGTTACCTGTGATGCCGATAACGCGCACGGAGTCATCTTTAGTCGCCTGTTCAACAGCTTCCACTATGAGGCTTGTCAACTCTCCCGACAGGGCGTTTTTTTTCTCAGGTCGATTGAGGCGGAGGATTAACACATGATCTTGTTGCTCTTTCAGGAGCGCAGGTTCGCTCATTGGTTTGCACCTTGCATTTTCAAATTCCTATTCGCTTGTTAAGCTCGACGGTGTTGTCGTGTAGTATTTTTTGTTGCGTTGTAAGCGTGAGATCTTCAATCTCGTCGAGAATGTCCAGCGGTCTCTCAAGACCCTCCATGTGCGGCCAGTCAGAACCGACAATGACCCTGTCCTCACCCATGTGGTCAATCACTTCACGAATGTCATCTTCCCAGAACGGGTTGATCCAGACGTGCTCTTTGAATGATTCGATTGGATGTAGCCGATAGTATGTCGGTGTTCGCTCCGCACTATGCTCAAATGCCCTCAACATTTCAGGGAGGAATTCGGAACCATTTTCCACTGAAGCGATGCGTACATTGGGGAATCTCTCAAATAGTTTGTCGAACACCAGGCTTGCGAGGAAATCCATAATATTGCGCGGCCGATGAAAGTTTGTAACGCTGGGTTTTGCACCCATCGAAAGCACATCCTGGTTTTTGACGTCATAGCCGTTGCTGTCATGACGCGTCTGCCCAATGTGCACAACGACAGTGATACCCGCTTCGTTGACCCTTGACCAGAATGGGTCGAATACCGTGTGTCCAGGATTACGTGGCCCTTCTTTAGTAAAGACCGCGCTGGGTCGCATGACGAGTATACGGGCGTCTTTCTTCAGAGCCTTCTCGAGCTCTTCGCACGCATGATTAACACTTGCAAGACTGATATAAGGCGCAGAAAACAACCGATTCTCATAGTTAAAACCCCAGTCTTCATCCAGCCATTGGTTGAACGCACTGTATAAAGTACATACTGCATCCACGTCTTTTTTTAGCAGTTCCTCGTAGAGAATGGCCAGCGTCGGAAACAACCATGCGGCCTCAAGACCTTGCGCATTTAGCCTGGCGATGCGGGCATCCCGATCCATATATTCAGGCGGCATGGGTTCGAGTGAGGAGCGACTCAACTCGGCACTGGTTGCGTTGTTGGGGTTGCCGCGAAATAGTTCTCGTAGCACACCTGGTTTTGAAACTGGGTTGAAGGTTGGGTTAGTGAACCGATCGACTTTACCGGCGATAGAGTGGTACTGCCTGCTGTCTTCCATCGTCACCCATTGTACGCACCGCGGCTGCATATGTTTTGGCACATGACGAGTAAAAGCGTCCCGACCTTCGTAATAGTGGTTGTCTGCATCAAACAGCAGGCCGTTAAATCTGGGCACTAATGCCTCCCTATCAAAGTCAAATTCAGCTTAACTATGATTCTAATAATAATAGAAATTCCAAATAAATTGCAAAAAACCTGCAAATATGCATATTATTTCACTTAATAGTATACTAATTAAGAGTTTATATATCGAGAGGAAGACCATGTTAAATGAGATTACCGTCCGTAAAATGCCATTTGAGTTCCCCTCTGATATCGATGCTGTATTCGTTGAAGGCGACCACAAACGTTCATTCAATTTTATTGCGGGTTCACTGTTACTACCCCACTTAGAGCCGTATCTTATTAGGTCAATGAAAGCAGCAGAAAAATATGTGACGGATCCTGTTGTTGCGGAGGGGTTGGACAAATTTGTGCGTCAGGAGGCTCAGCATTACCAGATGCACAAAAAATTCAATGATACTGTTAGACTCGCTGGCTTCCCCGAACTGGCATCTTTTGAGAAAGAGCTGTCTGATGATTACCACCGGTTTACCAATACCAAATCATTGAAATTCAATCTGGCTTATGCCGAGGGTTTCGAAGCGCTGACAATGAATGCGGTCAAACACATGATGGAGCCGAACGGTTTTGGTGAAGATCTACCACCATTTATGCAAATGGTTGAATGGCATTTTGTGGAAGAACTTGAGCACCGCACGGTCACCTTCGATGTCTATGAGCACGTTTTCGGAGATTATCTGTATCGTCTATTTGTAGGTGTCTGGGCCCAGTGGCACTTTAGTAATTGGATGCGTCGCGTGGCCGCATACATGCTGGAAGTAAGGCCTCAGCAAAAAATAGATAAAACAATCGATCGAGAAGAAAAACTTGCCAGAGTCCAGCCGGCCAGCGTTGGCAATCTACTGCCAGGTTTGTTGCGCATCTACCTGCCAAATTACACGCCGCACGATGTTGAAATATCCCCTGGCATCCAGCAGCTTGCTGACAAGTACACGAACATGGCACTGGAAACCTCTTGAATGCAAAGAGCCCCTAACCTGACTCTTTTGGCGACGGACAAACTAGCTAAGACCGCTCAACCAAGGCTAGGTAAATCTATAAATTGAAGCCACATCTGAGCCGCAAATTCAACGGCTCATGAATTTAAGGCGTCAGCAGAGCAATGCTGGCAGCCTATTCTTCGTCTGTTAATAGAAGATTTAAACACTGGTGTTAATAACGATTTACATAAATTTGCAAATGAAATCGTCGGTAATCAGGTGTAATTTGGCTTCCTATTTAATAACTATTTTTCTCGCCCTCTGGCGCGTTTCTGCACCTACGCAAAAGAACAGGTGAGTTACTTAGCATCAAGCGCCAATAACAAGCGGCCCGCTTCTTTTATTGATAACA
>JABGVY010000085.1 GCA_018645845.1 Gammaproteobacteria bacterium
GGCGCCGAATTGCACTGTGTTTTTTATCTTGGAGGTGGGTCACTCCAATATGCAAATATTAGCGACAATTGGCTCAATATTCGGTGCAATTCAACATTTTGAGACCAGATGGCAACACGCTCGCCCGGTTGAAATCGTGTCGCTAACGCCAACGCGATACGCTGGGCGTCGTTGTACATTTCCTGATAGGTCCACTCGCGTCTTAAGGCCGGATCTGCATGGCCAAAAATAATCGCGGTGCGGTCGGGAACCTCTCTCGCAGCCTCTTTGAGCAGACCGCCAATGGTCTGTTCGAGCACAGGAGGTTCGGTGGGTCCGGCAGTGACTGAGAGTTTCGCTGTCATCGAAATTCCAGAGTGAAGTGAGGTAATTATGCTATCAGAAAATTGCGCAGTGGATTATTCAACGACACAACTCTTTTGCGACTGATAGCCTTGCGGACCGGAAGATCAAAGCGCATTAGCTGAACTTCGGTCAAGTACGGCAATTACCGGTGTTCACGCAATTTTGGGGCACCGTTACGTCCGTTCTCAGCCGATTCGACCACCCGCGGCCTTTATCGAGGCAGCGTGTTTATCCAGCTGTTTCAGCGCTTCTTCCATCGGTGCCGAGGTAAGCCCGAGCACCACACGATCAATTCCTAATCGTTCAAAGGTGGCGAGGGTTTCTGCATCGGGCACCATACCCACCGTCGTGACCGTGGGCATTGGCCTTCCCGCCTTCTCGGCGAGCTCACGAAGCCTGGGAAGATACTCGCCTAGTTCAGCCATTGACGTCATGCGGCCACGGGTTTGCTCAGTGTGCGTCGGTACAACATACGGTATCCAGCCGTCCCCGTAAGCGACAATGCGTTTAAGAACGCCCTGATGAGCACCGGCAATGAGGACCGGCGGATGTGGTTTCTGTACGGGCTTTGGCCACTGCCAGACCGGGTCGAAATCCTCCATCTCTCCGTGGTACTCGGCCTCTTCGTGAGTCCAGAGCACTTTCATTGCTTCCACTCGTTCACGCATTAACTGAATTTTCCTGGACGGATCGGTACCATGATTGCGCATTTCAGGCTCGTTCCATCCAGGACCAATACCAAACAATACGCGTCCCTTGGAAATGAGGTCGAGACTCGACACTTCCTTGGCACAATTGATGGGATCCCGCTGAGGAACCAGGCAGATTGCAGTACCAAGCATGATGTTGCTTGTGACCGTCGCAGCAGCAGCGAGCGCCACGAATGGATCCAGCATGCTCGCGTAGTCTCGTGGCACACTATCGGCCAGAGGGAATTCGGTACTCAACGGCATGTGGGAGTGCTCGGAAACCCAGTAGGATTCGAATCCGTGATCTTCTATAGCGCGCGCCAGCTCTGCAGGCCCGGCACTAAAGTCCGTGGGGAACATGCTAATACCGAATTTCATGACTGAATCCTCCTGCCCCAGGGTGCACCAGGCACCAGCACGGGTGTAAGTGTATGTTGATCACAGGATCTACGGTCCGTCGCTGACCGCGAATCATCGTGTCTCACCCAAACCCGGCCCCTTATCCAGAGACTCGCCCGAAGTCGCTTCAAGCGAATCCATAGGCCACAATAGATCACTCTCCAGGTTGAGGCCTTCGCCCAGTGTCTCAGGAAATCGTTCGAACACGTCATCGAGATCCCACCCGTCCTCAGTTTCCAGCGCGCGTTCGTGATGCGGCTCGCTCCAGCGGATGTATTTGAAACCATAGGCACCAAAAATCCGCCCGCTGATGTGAGCAGCAGCCGATGACGCCAGATAGGTAACAAGCGGGGCAACCTGTTCGGGCAATTGATCCGGGGTGACAAGTTCGCTGCGCTTGCGCCCATCGGCGCTCGGGCCAAAGTAACTGTCGACCATCCGGGTGATTGAACCCTGCGTCAGGCAGTTCGCTGTCACGCCGTAGTTCACCAGGCCATTGGCAATTGCGCGAGTCATTCCCACCACTGCAGATTTGGCAGCCGCATAGGCGAACGTATCGGGTACACCTGACATGGCAGAGTCGGATGTCATGTTGAGTAGCCGGCCGTAACCGCCGCCCTTTGCCCAGTGCCGGGCAGCGAACCTGCTGGTGAACATCATGCCATCCATATGCACCCTGCGCAGTGCATCCCAGTCTTCGCGCGTGACATTAGTGACGTTGTTGACGCGGAAATTACCCGCAATGTTGACGAGGATATCCAGCTCGCCCCAGGCTTCCAAAGGCTTGTTGATCAGGGCTTCAGCCTGATCCCAATCCGAGACATCACCTGTGTCGGCCAACGCTGTCCCACCTGCTGCCTGAATTTCCTCAACGACCTGCATTGCCGGTGCCGAACTCGCACCATCGCCATCAACTTCGCTACCGTTATCCGCGACGACCACCTTCGCGCCCTCGCGGGCAAATAGAAGTGCCACGGCGCGGCCAACGCCTCGCCCTGCCCCGGTCACTACCGCGACCCGATCCTGTAGCTTACCCGTCATCAACGATTCCTTTTCCTGTACTGGGTTGTAGCCGTTGCTAAATCTGCAACGACGATACCGCGTCCACGGTAAGTTCAGCGGTAGACGCGATGCGTTTGTGCTTGATCAACCAGCGGCCATCGATTTGTCTCTCAAGGCGCTCTCGGTACATACCGCCACCTGGCCCACGATCAGTCGCCGCTCCACCCCAATCCATCAAGTAGCTCGACGTCACAGCCTGATCGCCATCGACTTCGATACGCAGGTTCGTTATTGCGTGTTTATAAGGCGGGGGACCATCAGAGCGTGCATCTATCTGTGCATACATTTCCCTAATTGCTTCGCGTCCGGTAATCGATGTGTCCAGACCTGCGCCGAAGCCGGAAATGTCCAGCACAGCATCTTCGGTAAACAGCTCTGCCAGTTCATCGGAAAGACCGCGATCATGAAAATGTGCATAGTCGAGCAAGGTTTCCCGCACCGCGTAGCCTGCTTCAAGATCCTGCACTCGAGAACTTAGCCGGGCGACTTCCTCGCGCAACTGATCGAGTTCCTGCGTCTCGTCACCCATCTTCCCCCCTGCTGTATCGTCATCTATTGGTATGGATCAATGATCACCAAGCATCATCAACTCACCCGGCGTTGCGCCCGTGCACTCCAACCCTTCAAAGGTCACCTGCCCGTTCACCATTGTGTAGTTCAAGCCCTCGGCCCGCTGCACCAGGCGCCACTCATCAGCTGGCAAATCCCGTGCCTTGTCCAGCGTATCCCAGGAAGGTGTGCGCCGAATGGTCTCGGGGTTGTAGACCACCAGATCAGCCGGTGCACCTTCGCGAATGATGCCGCGATCGCCCAGACCACACATGTGAGCTGGCAGACGGCTCAAGCCGTAGTGCGCTTTCTCTGCGCTTAACACGCCCTCTTCACGCACCAGCCACTCCAACAAATCTGTGGGATAGGCTCCCTGCACGGAAAAGTGCGTGTGGGCACCCCCATCGGAGATACCCGGCACCACATAAGGGTTGTTCAATACTTCCATCGTGGTTTCCACCGATGTGTCATAGGCGTTACCTCGAAACTCGACTTTAAAGTCAGATGCCAGCACCGTGTCAAGAATGACATCGACGATGTGCTTGTCCTCAGTTCCCGCAATGTCCGATACCGCGCGATTCAAGTATTTGTCCAACTCGCCGAAACCGCCTGTGTCATTAATAATGAGATCGGCAGGTTTGCCACTGGTACCAAGACCACCGACCCGCCCGGTATCCATCTCGCGGCGCAACTGGACGCGCATACTCTCGTCGCTCATTAACTCGGCACGCTGCCCCTTCGGGCCGTTCATGACTTTGTTCCAGCCGGGAAATCCATCCCAGAGACTCCAGTCCTCGAACGTCAGTACCGTTGGAGAGCGTACGGTAAAGCCCATGCCAAAGACTTGCAGCCCTTCCTCATGCGACTCATTCAGCCAGTCCAGGAACGCTCGATGGTTTTTCGGGTATTCATCATTGGCTAACAGGATGTTGCGCACGATGGGCCGGTTGCTGGCGCGAGCAAGGGTGGTCATGAATTCCTCCACCGTATCGTGATCAGAGGGGGCGCCGTCAAACATCTCGATAAAACCACGCCCATATTCTCCCAGGGCCTTGCCAAATTCGATGATCTCGGCATCCGGCAACATGTCAGTGATCATGGGCGAACCGTCCCAGTCCGGTTGAACAGAGGGGACACCGCAACGCTGATAAGAAAAACCGCAGGCACCGTGGTCCAGCGCTTCATACATGAGCCGTATCATTTCCTGCTTCTCTTTAGCCGTGGGTCGTCGCTCTTTGGCCTCATCAATGCCGCCCATCACGTAGGCATAAAGCGGGTTCAGTGGCACCAGTGTCGTGGCATTCACACCGAGGGGCATGCGCTTGAGATGTTCCATCCACTGCGGCATCGTTTCCCAGCCATATTTATCCCACTGCATGCCTTCTTTCATGGTCTCAAAGCTAATGGCTTCATTACGGGTCATCGACATCATGGCGCGATCGCGCAGGTGAGGCGGTATCGGCGCAAAACCAAAGCCACAGTTGCCCAGCACCACCGAAGTGACCCCGTGCCAACCGGAGATCGTGCAATAGGGGTCCCACAATATCTGCGCATCGTAGTGTGTATGAATGTCGATGTAACCCGGCGCAACGATGTTGTCACCAGCATCGATAACCCGGTCAGCAGTGGCGTGGCGACCGGTTCCGATCTTGGCAACCTTGCCGTCTTTGATACCTATATCCGCTCGAAAGCGCGGGATCATGGTGCCATCTATGACGGTGCCACCTCGAACCAATATGTCGTAGTCACTCATTTCGTTCCTCCAGTTTCAATTCCCCTTTTGCGTAACGCCGGGATTACTTTGTCTTCGATCAGTTGCAGACTCCGCCAGGCCAGTTCAGGTTCCGCTCCTCCAGCCATGGGATGAAACATCACGGTAATATCCCCACCACGCTTTTCAATTTGTGCGACGAGATCATCCGGTGTCATCACCGGATAGCGCCCCGTCTCGCGTAACGCATCAGTGCTTTCCTCTTTCACATAACCGTTCCAGGCGCCCCACTCTTCATACCATTGGCCGTAAACGTTGTTCTCATGCAAGGCGCTGGGTCCAAATTCTGACCAGAACCTGTCCGGGTCTTCTGCCAGCCACACCATCATCGTCCGGCCACGCGGTTCTTTAGGTGGCTTGCCAAGCTTTTGTAATTCCTCACGGTAGGTCTGCATCAAATCCGCATGTGCAGGTAGAAACACATCAGCATGGCGCGCAGCGCGTCTTGCAGCAGCTTTCGATGCGCCTCCCATCCAGATCGGCGGCCCTGGCTTTTGCACCGGAGGCGGCGTGACTCGAATGGTCTTGCCTTTCCATTGAAAGGGCTTGCCGGTCCACGCCATGTGAAGAAATGGCACGATCTCGTCCATATATTCTTTTCGGTTAGCTAACGATGTACCCATGGCGTCGAACTCGGTACCGACATAGCCACCGCTGATGCATGGATCCAGACGACCGTTGGATACCAGGTCCAGGGTTGCCAGATCCTCGGCGAAACGCACAGGATTATGCAACGGCCCAACCAGCGACAGGATTCGGATACGCATGCGCTCAGTAACGGCAGCAATAGCACCGCCAAGTACCATAGGCGAGGGCATATAACCATCTGGAGCACCATGATGCTCTGAGATCATCACGGCACCGAAACCCAGCTTGTCACCCCATGCACACTGTTCCACACATGCCTGATAACGGGGTTGGAAATTATCGCCTTTTCCTTCCGGCTGGCGCAGCGCATAGCGCAGTTCAAAGTCGACCATTCCTAATCCTCCCCTGGTTTACCGTTACGTCCGGAATCAACCCAATGAACAAATCCACCGGCAACGAAATCAAGTAGATCTGCAACCACCGCGTCACCTGCCTCTGAAGCCCGATTCTCATCGTGAGATCGGACTTCCTGCATGATGGCCCCCATGGCAAAGCGAAATCTCCGGCGCACTTCCTGTGCCGACAATCCAGGGCACGCTTCTCGCAGCGCATCCTGCATAAGTTCGTAAACCTGTGACATCTCAGAAACATCCAGCTTGTATACGAGCTTGCGATCCACGAACAAAAAATTACGCAGCCCACGCAACACATCGTCCCGCAGCCAGACTGCAAAGGCGGTTTGCACAACCGGTTCAAATATGTGCTTTACGCTCTCATGCCCTTCAGTAACTGCAAGGCTACTCAAACGCGCCATCATATCTTCGTTAGAATCATGCATATGCTTGGCGCAAATCACAGCCATCAGACCATCGCGTGAACCAAAGTGATAATTTATGGCTCCTACGTTGACACCCGCTAACTGGGTAATCGCACGAACGGTGGCTTTTAGCGGCCCCTCGTCAACCAGCAATTTTTCTGCTGCAGCAATGATCTCTTCTTGAGGATTAGCAATGTCTGCTGAAGGAAGCGCCACGCGAACAGGACTCAATTTTCGTCAACGACAGGTAGTATCTGCTGAACACGCAGATGCTCTGGCACATGCTCAACACCAATCATGCGATCTATGCTCGCCTCGTGGTGATACACACGTCGCTCATGGTAGCTGGTAAGTAACCCTTTTATTGCCCCCGACTCTATGGCCTTCTGCACGTGCTCCAGGTATCCAGTGTCTTCATGCATAATCCGGGTATACCCATCTACCACAGCACTGGATTTTTCGGGCGGCGGCCCTTCGCCCCAGTCGGGTACCATGACGCTCCACTCCGACAAGGTTTGATTCGGCGAAATCGGCCAGAAACTCTGCAGCGTCATACTCACGGTGCCATCGGCACGGGCACCGCCGGGAGTCAAGTGGTTGGGAAACATCAGATAGGAGACATTGCTGTTTCGCATGAGCGCGAAGACCGGGTCGTCCTCAGCTGCCTTCCGGGTCTTTTGAGAATCGTAATCTTTGTCCGGTACGATCATGCGACTGTGACCCCGCTGATACAGTTCTTCTGCGGAACCCCGATAGTCAATGGTCAGAGCGACAGTATCAGGGTGCACTGTAGTCACGTGGTAGACCTCGATATTTGCTTCAATAGCGAGCTTCCAATTGCAGTTCAACACAAACGAACTACTACCGACGCTGCGCAAGCCATCGAACCACGTTGCTTCATCGGCAACAGGTCCCAGCCAGTCAATGAGATCCGGCGCGTCGAGGTCGAGGTTAACGAAGATGAAACCCCGCCACACCTCACACCGGACGGCAGGAAGCCCAGCAGCGTTTCTGTCCAGATTTTCATGGAAGTCACGACGACCTGGTAAACCCACCAGCTTGCCATCGAGTCCGTAGGTCCAGGAGTGAATGGCACATTGCAAACGTTGCTCTACTCCGCAGTGGCCATCTTCCCCGGTCAATACCGGCCCCCCACGATGTGCGCAGGCATTCCAGAATCCGCGAATCTCGTTGTCTTCACCACGCACGACAAATATCGCCGCACCATTCCATCGATCCACGAGTTTATAGCTGCCCACCTCTGGCAGTTCATGAACCGTGCCTACAGTGAACCAACACTTACGAAAGGCTTGCTGTTCCAGAGCAAAAAAATCGGGGTCAGAATAACGCGCCGCAGGGATTCTCGGCACGTCGGGATACCACTCTGGTGGCGCTTTACGCTCAAACTCGTAGTCAACCTCATCGAGAATTCGGCGGGCAGTTTCCGGTTTCATTGGCAGTCCACTATCATAAGACTCACTAGTTTCAAACATGTTTGAATGGCTGTCAAGAGACAGGCAGTTATGCCTGATTTTCCCATCGATTACATAACGGTGAGGGTCGCGATCGACCAGAGACTGATCCTAGAGGCAATTCGCCGAATTTCTGATGTCCAACTCATTCAACTCGTGGATGAAGCCGCTTTCTGATGTCCAACTCATTCAACTCGTGGATGAAGCCGCCCGAAAGTGAGAATTGAAAGCAACTCCCAAGGATGACGATACTTTTCTGTATGATGAAAAAGGGTGTTTATTCTTACTAACCGCGCGATGTTACTTTCTTGGCACCGCAAGAAAAGCTAGCTCTTTTCGATTTTCTTCCTCCGCAAACCGCGAATTATAGCGACCCTTTAGCTGAAAAGCCTCGATCAACAAAACCTCAAAGGCTATAGAAATTAACACCAATCATAACTCTATCTGTTTCCCCACTATAAACTGCAGAATGCATTCTATGAGCGGGAATAATCACTATCATACCTTCACGTGGAAGAATTTCTTCGACGGGATCATATAGTTTCAAAATACCTGGATCGCTACAATTCTGATCTCCTACAGAAAGATAATACACAAGGGAGTATTTTTGCTTATGTAAATTGAGCCCCTTTTCTTTGTCCAAACTGTTTAAGTGTGCGTGAGGAGTTGTACCTCCTCCAGCACTCAGGATATTAAAAAAGGAATCATCTATGAGGATTTCTGATTTAACAGCATCCATCATGGTTTTTGTTAAACTCTTTGCTAGAGCTTTTATAATAGGGCGATCATCTTCAAACAAGTTAAAGTCTGGTGAGCATGTACCTCTCCCAAAGCGAGCATCTTTTGTTTTGAACAGTTCTATTGAGCTCATTTCGTAAAGGTTGGCAATGAGCTCTGCTTCAACTACCCTGTTTAAAACAAGTGGGTTTGAGCTTAATCCTTTAAGAACTGCTATATCGCTCCTATCACTAACCGTGAATTCACTTTCCTCGCGAGACTTTCTTGATTTCGTCACAAACGATAGAATCCGAAACTCTTTCGGTTTTGGATCAATATCGATTGCTTTCTCTATGCTTTCTGACGCCAACTCTTTACAACCCTTAATGTAAAGAGCTTTACCCAAGTTGAAGTGGCTTAGGGCATAGTCAAATTTCAGGGTAATCGCTCGCCTATAGCTTTCTTCAGCCTCTTCTAATCTTCCCAATTCTCTCAGTGCATTGCCCAAGTTTGTGTGGGCTTCAACAAAGTCAGATTTCAACCTTATCGCTTGCATCAAACATGCTTTAGAATCTTCTAATCTGCCTAGTTCTCGTAACACGTTACCAAGGTTATTGTGCGCTTCGGCATAGTTTGGTTTCATCGCTATTGCTTGTTTACAACTTGCTTCAGCTTCTTCCAATCTACCTAGTTCTTGCAGCGTTATACCCAAGTTGTTATGCGCTTCGGGATTGACAGATTTCAAGCCTATTGCTTGTTTGTAACTAACTTCAGCATCTTCTAGCCTCCCCATTGCTTGCAGCGTGATACCCAGATTAATATGAGCTTCGGCAAAA
>JABGVY010000416.1 GCA_018645845.1 Gammaproteobacteria bacterium
GCATTACCTATCAGCGTTGTGATGCGAGCACCACAGCGCTGAGGTTTTACATCTAGCTGTTTGTAAAGTTACCTGCGCGTTTTTCAGCGACAGCTTTTATGCCTTCCTTGTGATCGCTAGTTTGTTGCAGCCATTTTTGCTCGCGACTTTCAATCGTCGTCACATCGTTGACCGCTTCAGCGATGTTAGGACGCATTTGTTCGCGAAGTGAAAGAAGCGCGAGTGGTGCGTTTTCTGCTATTTCCTGAGCCAGTTCAATCGCAGCGGAACGAACATTGTCGGCGTCGGTATAGATGTCACCAAGTCCCCACTCCTGTGCGGTTTCGCCATTGATACGCCTGCCTGTTAGAAACATCAGGTTGGCTCTTTGCGCTCCGACGATTCGCTCCAGTGTATGGGTCAGGCCGAATCCTGGTGTGAATCCAAGCTTTACGAAATTGGCAGTCATGCGGGTTGCCGGGCACACGACCCTGAAATCGGCCATCAATGCCAAACCAAAACCACCGCCAACAGCGGCGCCCTGAACCGCGGCAATAACCGGTTTTTTGCACCGAAACAGGCGAACTGCTTCGTCATAAAGCGGGTTGCGGTCATTTTCGGTTCGCTGCTCGAGCTCCGCAGCACGGGCTGATGAACCGAAGTTCGCGCCGGCACAGAAGTGTTTGCCTTCTGAACACAGCACTATCGCCCGAATATCGTTCTGAGTATCGATGTCTTCGAAACAGTCGGCCAGGTCCTTGATCAACTGATGGTCAAAAAAGTTATTGGGTGGTCGTTTGATTTCGCACTGCACGACATGGCCG
Organism: Gammaproteobacteria bacterium; assembly: GCA_018645845.1. Classification (GTDB taxonomy): domain Bacteria; phylum Pseudomonadota; class Gammaproteobacteria; order Pseudomonadales; family Azotimanducaceae; genus UBA9659. The sequence continues at coordinate 804 of JABGVY010000416.1, forward strand.
TCGAGCCGCGTAACCGCGACGTCACCGTATAGATCTTTCATTTAATTATCCTTTCGCAACTAAAAATGGGAATTATTCAAATGCTCGCTTTGTAGGCTGTATGCCTTTGGGCCATTTGTCGAAGTTTTCCGCAACCTTTTCGCCGATATCTGCGACTGTCCACGGACCATCGGTGTTGTCCTTCACCGCAACATCATGTGCCTGCCAGGAAATTAACTGGACGCTGTTACCTGCAACCATGAATTGGCGTCCGGTGACATCTTTTGCGTCGTCAGACCCAAGCCAGACGACTAGCGGTGATACCTTATCTGCCGACAGAAGCTCTTCCATGTTTTGGCCTTCCGGGAAGATGTCGCTGGTCAATCGTGACCAGGCAGCAGGGGCGAGTGTGTTAACCCTGATGTTGTATTTGAGTCCCTCCTGGAACAGGCAGCGGGCGAAACCCGCGATACCCGCTTTGGCCGCGCCATAATTTGTCTGCCCGAAATTACCCAGTAACCCGGAAGTAGAGGAAGTAACAACGATGCTGCCGCCGTGTCCCTGTTCCATCATCTGGTGATAAGCCGCTTTAACAGTCAGGTAGGTGCCTCGCAGGTGGACATCGATAACGACATCCCACATAGCGTTGTCCATATTTTTGAATGACTTGTCTCGTAAAATGCCGGCATTGGCAATCAGGAAATCTAGCTTCCCGAAGTTGTCGACGGCGCACTTGACCATATTGTTGGCGTCTTCTTCGTTAGCAACATTGCCGTAGTCAGCTACCGCCTGGCCTCCCATCGCTTTGATTTTCTCGACGACCTGGTCAGCCATTGATGCACTGCCGCCTGTTCCATCACGTGCTCCACCCAGATCGTTTACCACAACAGATGCACCTTCATTGGCAAGCAAGAGCGCGTGGGTTTCGCCCAATCCGCCGCCGGCCCCTGTTACAAGTGCGACTTTACCGTCTAACATTCCCATAAGGATTTCCCCTGATATTTTGAAAAAGATGAAAAATTGAAGGCCGAAAGTAAATCATATCGGCTGGTTTAAGACCAGTTTTAGGCTGTATTTCGAGGCTTGGACCCGGGTGTGGGGAAAGTGTAGGTATGTCCTTGCTTCGCCCAGGACTGAAATCCAGCGTCCTTAGCCTGTTGCTTGAAGTTTTGCCATTCATCGCCGTAATGCATCAGAACGATTTTCTTTCGCAGCCGTTTTGGAAGAGTGCAGAGTTCGTCAATTGATGAGTGAACTCCGCCGGTAAACAATTGGCAGTCATGAAAAATAACCTCAAAATTGAAACGTTTGTCATAGCCTTCGATGAACTCCCGGTCGAATTGTGTATCTGAAGTGAAGAAAATTCGATCATCTATGATGACCCCACAACTCCATGCACATACACGCCAGGATGTTGCTTTGTCAGGGAAATGAAGCGTTCGCGGCATCTTGATGTTGATATCGCCGACATTGGTTTCGAAAGTTTCTCGTGGGTAACCGCTAAGCTTTTTCGGCCGTTGCGTATTCCAGAAATCGCCGAAAAGTAGTTGCCCATTTTCGGATATTTCGCTACCCCCTCTAAGGCTCTGTTCCCATAATATCTTTTCGTAGGTTTTGTTGATGACCATATTGGGCTTTCGCTGCAGCACGTATCTTGCGAAATGCTGTACTTCCTCGAGTCCTCCAATATGATCTGCATGACTGTGGGTGATGAGATAATTCTGGATCTGTGAAAAGTGGAGACCAGCTTCATGCAGCGCCTGAGAACACCGGGTTCCGCAGTCGACCAATAGGTGGTGGCGTCCTTTTGTGATCAGCAGGTTGTTCTGGTAGAGGGTTCTTGCAAACGCGGAACCGCAACCCACAAAGTACAGTGACAGGTCACCCTTGGTTACGAGCGAAACGGGTTTCGTTGGCTTCCGGGAAATTTTCATAGTTAAGACCAAATGTGCCGGTTCAGTTTACCCAAATAGTAATGTTTGTCATCGACTGTTTATAGCGTTTGACAAGCTACGCGTGCTACGCAGACAATAATGAGGTCGTTCATGTTAGCGGAGCCGTTATGTCTATATTTGGTGAGAAATGTGCGAGATGTGGTGCGAAAACCCGACACGAAGTCGAAGGAAAAGCGACCTGTGTAGCATGTGATAATGAAATGCAGCTTCTGGTAGAGGCCAAAGGTGAAGAGCTGCATTTATGCCCGGTTGATGGCGCGACCATGTCAAAAGAGATCGCGCCCATGATTGTGGTGGACCGTTGTCCTTCTTGTCAGGGCGTTTGGCTGGATGGAGGTGAATTAGAGCGATTAAAAGATGGCGTCGAAGCGAGCGCAGTCATGGCAATGGCTAGTGGGTTCACGGTACCTTTTGGCTAAACCAGGTTGATACAACCTGGGGA
>JABGVY010000262.1 GCA_018645845.1 Gammaproteobacteria bacterium
GAAGTTGGCGAGAAACTTGTCACCCAGGGAGAGGTTGGTAGAAACATGTACATGATCCTTACCGGCTCCGCCAGCGTCGAACGCCACGACGAGGACAGCACTCGTCTACTCGCCGAACTGGAACCAGGCCAGATATTCGGAGAGGTCGGTTATGTACAGGAGATTGAACGAACCGCTGACGTTGTGGCAAAGACACCGGTCTCAGCGTTGAACTTCGAATATGATCGCATGCAGAAAGATCTCAAATTTTTTCCGAACATCGTTGCAAAGCTCAACTTCAACATCAGCGGAATCCTCGGAGAACGTCTCGCCGATGTGCTGAAAGGGAAGTAGTTCCCCCGCCTTTTACTGACTGTAGCTGACACCCTTTTTAGATAGCACCTCGAAAACCGGGGCTAAGTGATCACCGTAGTGTTTCCATCTATCTACAGCGCTCGAATAGAGCGGTTCGCGAACCTGCATGGCGCTCGCTGTGGATACCGCAGATTTACTTTTATAGAACTCAAGGCTCGCTATTTCGAATTCCACACTCAGAAAAGCGCATAATTCACGCACGGTGGGTTCAGGTTTCGCAACGATATCCTCATAGTCCACCTCAAGAAATCTATCAGGGAACACTGCTTTCCAGTGCGCCATCAATTCATCAAACAGGCAATAATATTCCGCCGTATCCTTCAGATCATAATGATAGTTGTAATAGGAAAAGTTCACTGCAAACAATTGCCGATAGTTAGAAAGACAGGTATCCACAGGATGGCGCCTGAGACAGACAATTTTCGCCCCCGGCAGGGCCTTTAATATAAAGCCCACGTAGAAAAAGTTGAGTGGCATTTTGTCGAGCGAGAACTCCTTGATCCCGGTCCTCTCGCCCACCTGAAACAAATAACGCCTTCCCACTTCCGAAAAGTCAACTTCCCGGCTTCCCATCACGAGTTCGCTATCAAGCATTGTCTGGGTTTTTGAACCTGAGACCTCTTTCATGGCTCTGGCGAAATACTGAACCTCGCCCATAGAAACTATCCTGGAATGCGTGCTAAGCACCCGATCCACCAGCGTCGTTCCGCTTCTGGGCATGCCAAGGACAAAGATATTCTGGTTACCCAGGTCGCCGCGCGCATAGTCTCCGTCTATAGGAAAAGCCTGCTTCATGGCATCAAACAGCTTCTTATCGCTTACAAGCCGATAGTCGACCTTCGCTCGCATCCCTTCCTTTCCTGTACTGAGCGACTGGAATGCACGGTCATAATTACCGGCCTTTTCATACTCGCGTGAGATGGCATGACCGAGGTACAACCTGTCTTCCGGTGACAGGTTCGTGCCCTTTACAAGCTCCTCAAGGACGGGCAAACGCCCCGATCCACCCAGGTTTTTTTCCAGTTCCGATAGTGCCCAATAAGCACGATAAAAATCTGGCTTCACCCGGATCGCATTCCGATAACCTTCCTCCGCTCCCGCTGCATTACCAAGAAACTGTTCAACTGATGCCAGGTTAAACTGAAACTGTGGGTTGTCTGGCGATACTTTGACACTGAGCTTTAAAACCTCTCTTGCCTGCTCGTGCATTTCAAATCGGCTATAAACTACACCCAGCGTGTCCAGGATCAACGGCCCTTCAGGTCCCAGGGTCATGGCATAATCGGCAGCCGCGACAGCGGCTTCTTTTTGTCCAGCCATCGTGTGAAGACGTGCCTTATGGGCAACATATTCTGTGTTACGGCCGGACAGCCTTAGCGCGCTATCGACCAGTTCAATCGCCACCGACACCTTGCGCCTTTCAGTCGCGGACAAAGATAGGAAAAACCATGCATCAGCATAGGTATCATCCAACTGGAGAATCTGCTTCGCATAGGACTCCAGCTCTGCAAACGCACCGTCGTTAAGTGCTATTGCAGCTTTCTTTTTAAGTCGTTTTAACGTTTCAGGCATTACCCAGGCGTTAGAATTAGTGTCCCCGTTGGCGCAGGGGACACCCGGTGACGGTTTAGAACTGGTAGCTCACCCTGACGCCCATATTCCTGGGCGCGCCGACGTACTGACCATAACTTCGGAGAGTGAAACCATTTACAGAATTTCCTGGCCCTGTTTGCTCATCCTGCAGGAACCTTCTACTAGTGCGGGTTCCAAGAACGTAGTATTCATCCGTCAGGTTATCAACGTAGGCCTGAACCAGCCATGCATCCTTGGAGAAGGTTGCTGACAATTGGTGAACGTCGTAACTCGGAATTTCCTCACCGCCCCGGTCACCTGGCGCACCTGTATCCGGATCAACCAACGGGTCCTTATCTCCACCGGGGATGTTGAAAACACCGCCGGTATAAACAACCCCGTAGTTGATCGCTAGATCAACACTATCCCAGATCGTGGTGTTATAAGTGATGTTAAACGTTGCCTGATGCTCTGGTGAACCCGGCAGTCTGGTGCCGTCGAGGGCGTCAAAAGGTCCAACCAATCCTGGCGCTGTGTCGGTCAACTCCGCACTGGTGTATGCGTAAGTGAGGGCCGCATCCCAGTTCTCATTGATCAACCATCGCCCCTGGAATTCGAAGCCCTTGCTTTCGGCCTCACTACCGTTACCGGTAATTGGCAAACTGCCATTGTCCGTCACGGTCGAAACCTGAAGATCCTGCCAGTCGATGGTGTAAAACGCTGCACTAATGGAAATAGTTCGATCCCTCAAGAAACCCTTGTAGCCAATCTCGTAGTTCTCAATCTCATCGGGTGCAATCAGGACTTCGCTGGCGAGCGCACAGAGTTGCTGCTGGTCGCTGGCTATCTGGTCAGGCGTACATTCAGGCACAGAGTTTACGCCACCGTTCCGGTAACCTTCCGAATAAGTGAAGTACATCATCGTGTCGTCATTAATATCCCAGGCCGTATTGAACTTGAACAGGTCGCCATCATCCTTGCCGGCGTTTTCGCCAAAATCAATGCTGATCGAGTCTTGGGCTTCTCCGAGGAACACCGTCTCGAACAGCGGTAATCCAAAACCGCTACGCGAGTCGACTTCGAATTCATAGTCCCGATAGCCAACGGTGAAACTTAATGAATCTGTCGCTTGGTAAGTCAGCTCACCGTAAAACGCCGTCTCTTTCGCATAGTTGTCACCTATTTGGATATACTCGAGATCATCTGGACGGAGCTGAACACCACCGAAGTTATCGACCGCAAACTGGTCGAAACCGGGTGTGAACTCTTCACTCGTGCTATAGCTTTCAGCCTCGTTTTCGAAGTATCCAACCGTCCATGAAAATTTGCTTTCGTACTGCGAAGTTAAACGCACCTCAATTGTGTCCGTTTCCTCCTCCACGATCTCACGTGTAAACGATGAAAAGCTTGGGAAGAATTCGTAACCATATTCAAAATTGAGTAGAAGGTCCGTTTGATCCCTTTGGCCCTGTTCTTCATATTCTGACTCGCCGTAGACGAACGTCGCCTCTGCAAATCCCAGATCCCAGGAAACATCCAGACTAACCAGATTGTTGGAGAAATCGTTTGGTTCTTCAAAACGCAAACCTGCTTGGTATTTGTCGGTATTAAAAGATAACCGATTTGTAATCTGTCGACCCTCTGCCTCTGTTTCCTGATCGTAGTACCAGATATTGATATCAATGTCGTCAGTGGGCAACCAGCGGAGGTTAGCTCGGTAGGATGTGGTTTTCTCACCATTGGCATCATCAACCTGACGCAGGTTCGCAGCCACATCAGCGGGGTCCGAAAAATCAGGCTCGGGATTGGAAACACCTGGCTGCTTAACAACAAAATCATAATCAATGAAACCAGGGTCATCGCGACGATCCATATTCACTCGCAGCGCCAGGGTATCTTCCATTAGAGGGATGTTAACCGTCAGGCCATATTCAAGGCCCAGGTCATCCGCCTCGCTATTTGAGTTCAGGTCGGCCCTGGTATCTATCTCAAACTCGTTCGGGTTTGCTTCAACAGGGATGTACCGGATGGCGCCACCCATGGTGCCTTGTCCGTACAGAGTACCCTGCGGCCCAATCAACACCTCCACCCGCTCCATGTCTACGGGAATCAAATCGATCTGCAACGGAATCTCACCAAGGTAACTAGCGACGGTATCACTGGTAAATCCAGGGCCAAGTCCCGTCGTATTCAGGCCCCTGACCAGAATATCCGGAGTGCTATTCCTTGGGCCCCGGTCAATCACGGTAAGACCAGGGACATAATGAGCAATATCAGAAATATTATGCAGCCGCAGTTCTTTAAGCTGATCGCTGCTGACAGCAGTGATGTTGATGGGAATGTCCTGGACGTTCTCCGCTCGCCTGGAGGCGGTAACAACGACTTCCTCAATCATGGTTTTATCTGCGGCCGCCGCTACTGCCGGTACAACCGCCGCGACTGGAATAGAAGCAAGCGAAATCGCCTGCGCCAACTGTTTTTTACTTAGCGTCCGGTAAGCCATCTGACTCATCAGGTTCCCCCCTGGTAATTGAAAGATTGCCTTAAGCAATCAGCCGGCCACAATAACCCTAACTTATTAGGATTGAAAGCCCCTCGTGACATTCGACTTCGGCCTGCAAGATCGCAAATATCGCTAGAGGGTTGCCCAAAAACAGACCTTACCTGTTTCTCTAATCAGCTATAATCTCTGTTAGTTTCAAGGAGCTCACATTGCACCGTATTTACTTTCTTCTCCTCACGCTTTGCCTAAGCCAATGGTCATTTGCCAAGACCTTTATCACTGCAGACCGCTACCTGGATGTGGAAAACGGTCATTTTGTCGCCTCACCCGTCATCGTGATCGAAGGCGACCGAATCCTTTCAATGACAGGAAACATTGAGCGCCGTCAACAGAGTGACCTGGTGATAAACCTGACGGGAATGACCCTTTTACCGGGGCTGATTGACTCACACGTTCACATCGAGGGTAATCAATCATTGCATGGCTTCGAAAAGCTCGGCGAGTCAGACCAGGCTGCGCTACTGAGCGGTGTCAGTAACGCCAGGGATATGCTTGTGGCTGGCATAACGACTATTCGAAACCTTGGCTCAAGAACCTATGGTGATATCGCACTTCGAGATGCCATCAATGACGGAATTATCGTTGGCCCACGCATTTTTGCAGCCGGACCGCCGCTCGGTATCACAGGCGGTCACTGTGACAGCACCCTGCTGCCACGCGAATTTGGGCTAAAAAGCCCTGGCGTTGCGGATGGACCCTGGAAGGTCGTGGAAAAAGTCAGGGAAAATATCAAGTATGGCTCCGACGTGATCAAATTCTGCGCTACGGCTGGTGTCATGTCCAAAGGCACAGAGGTCGGAGCTCAACAGTACACACAGGAAGAAATGAGAACCCTGGTCGAGGAAGCTCATCGACGTGGCAAGATTGTCGCTGCACATGCACACGGAACGGCAGGCATTAAGTCAGCCATACTTGCCGGTGCTGATTCAATTGAGCATGCAAGCTTCATTGACTCAGAGGGGATCATGCTCGCCAAACAGATGGGAACCTATCTTAGTATGGATATCTATGTCACCGAATATATTCTAGGTCGAGGGGCGCAAGCAGGCATTCTTGAGGAAAATCTAACCAAGGAAAGGACGGTCGGCAAAATTCAGCGCGATAACTTTCGCAAGGCTGTCGTCGCGGGCGTTAAGATGGTGATGGGTACCGACGCGGGCATCTACCCCCATCGTGAAAGCCCAAGGCAACTCTCCCGCATGGTCCAATTTGGAATGACGCCCATTGAAGCATTACAATCGGCGACCATCAACGCTGCAACGCTTTTAAAGGAACAGGAAAATTTCGGCTCCCTTAGAAGTGGAAAATATGCCGATATTATCGCTGTTATAGGCGACCCACTCGCCGATGTCAGCCTGCTTGAAGACGTGAGCTTCGTCATGAAAGCTGGCACGATTTATAAGGCGCCGTAAATGATTCGCTCTCTGCTTGTTCTTGCAGGTTCAATTCTCGCGGCCGCTATCGTCAACATAGACTGCAGGGCCGCACCAATGACAGCCACCGAAATACAAAAACAGTTCGCATCCGGCGGATCGTCATCAGTGGCAACACGAAACGCGATTGAAGTGATTGAGGCGACCGATGATGACTACCACGCCGTCATCGTCTCAGGCGGTCCCGCTGTTCTGGCAAACACAAGGCATCTGGATGGCCTGTCCCTCGCCGAACGTGCACAACTTCCACTAGGGGGCGTTCCCATATTAGTCAAAGACAACATAGAGACTATCGAATGGCCAACAACGGCAGGATCGCTCGCATTGACAGATAACCTGACGGGTCGCGATGCAGACCTTATATCAAGGTTGCGAGAATCGGGCGCGATCATACTGGGAAAATCCAACCTGAGTGAATGGGCAAACTTCAGATCTGAA
>JABGVY010000081.1 GCA_018645845.1 Gammaproteobacteria bacterium
ACACCGCGCATTCTGAAATAGTCGTTCACGGGTACGTTCAATATCCCCGTAATACTGTAAAGTTCACCAGCGTCGTCGTAGGTCTCAGCACCAACAATAATTTCGCCTTCAAATTCTTCTGTCGGTTTTTTGGAGGTGATATTCAACGCGCCGCCAAGCGCATTACGACCAAAGAAGGTTCCCTGAGGACCACGGAGTACTTCTACGCGCTCCATATCTGCCAGGTTGGGGTTCGCTACCTGATTGGGAACTGAGGCGACGCTAAATTCATCGAGATAAATACCAATAGAGTTAACAAAGGCATTTTCACCCGAAACCAGGTTGTTGATCCCGCGTACGGCAATACCCAGGCCACGACTACCACTTTGCCCGTCCTCGGTAAAACTTACACCCGGAGTGAGAGAGAGGTACTCAGTAGCGGATTTGATATTGCGCTGTTCTAGGTTTGCGCCCGAAAAAGCAGTAACACTAACGGGAACCTCTTGCAGGTTTTGCTCTCGGCGCTGCGCCGTGACGATAATCTCTTCCAAAACCGCGCCTGACTCTGCGAAGACTGGCACTGTATTAATGACTGCCGCCGATAGTAGCGACAGCTGCAATAGTGTTCTAGCTGTATAACGCATGAGTGTAATCCTTCGTTTTAGTTATATTTTAGCTATTGAAGATAATGCGGACCTGTATCTAATATATCAACCCTTTCCGAGCGACCCGACACTATACTGGCGACAATGCAATGAATTCGCAAAATCTGCTCAACTCTGGTCTCGCTGGGTTTCGTCCACTGTTTTTTACCCACTGTTTTTTGCCAACTGCTTTTTGCCCACCGCTAGCAAAAACTATTATGCTGATCCTCAGTGACTCATCAATTAGATCCTATTAAATGCATCAACACAATTAAATTTTTCTTTTGATCTGATTTTTATTTTTTTGAATATTTTCATATCTATCTGTTTTAAAACAAAATAATCTGAATACTTTCAAGTCGCATAGATTTACAGGACTCTATTAATCCCATTATAAAAAGACAATTGCCATGTGTATGTTGAGCTATTTGACTCCTTGGGAAATTTCCACAGCGTCGTCACCCGAGGCAGCACGAGAACTTGTGCTGCGCGCGACTTACTCATGCTAGCCCAGCACTGCAGTGACGGTTACGCCAATAAAAGTGCCAATGACATAACCAAAGACCCCGCACATAATTCCCGGGGTAACCAGATGCTTCCAGCCCTTGGAAGTGGCGATGGCAGCGGTTACCGCCGGCCCTACCAGGGCCGCCGAAGAGGCGACAATCGCTTCTGCCATATCAACTTTCATCAGCCGCGCGGCAAACAGCACAAGCACCAAATGAATAATGATGATAAGCATGCCGTAGACGAATAGATGGAAGGCCGATGCGATAAAAGAAATCGCATCGGTGCCGGCACCTACAGCTACAAAAAACAAATACATCAACAACATGCCTAATTCAAAATCACCCTTCAACCCAGCCATTTTTTCTGGAAAGACGTTGGCCACCGCAATAGTAAGAACGGTGATAAAAAGTATGCTGTACTGGGGAAGCTGCAACCACTGGGCCATCGACTGCGCCAGGCCACAAATAATAAAACTCAAGGCCAGGGCACCGCTGATATGGGTGAGGTGCAGTGTCGGTGTCTCGTCTTGCGCTAGCTCCATCGGCAGCAGCTGCGCTGAATCCTCGGTCTGGGTAGGAATCATCCGCTTGATCAGTTCGATTGAAGGAATAGCTATGAGCAGCATAAGCGCCGACATACTGACAACACTGCTGGCGCTGATCGACACACTAAATTCCTGCGACGTCATTTCTACCGCCTGCGAGATAGCCAGGACATTAACTGCCCCACCTATCCAGCCACCGGTATAAACACCGGCCACCTTCGGACCTATCTCGCCCAGATCCATAATATAGAAACCAATTACCGCCCCCACGACGGTCGCCATACAGGCAATACAGAAGAAGATCATTACCGCGCCGCTTTCGCGAAAAATACGCCGCAAATCTCCTTTGAGGAGTAACAGGGGTATGGCAAGCGGCACCAGAGACCCACCTACAAAATCATAAGTCGGGCTGCTAAAAGGGATTATCCCGGTATTGGACAGCAGCATGGATACACCCAGCGCCCAGATAACACCGGAGGTTTTTTTACCTAGAGGCTTGGTATCGATAAGAAAAGCCAGCCAGGCGACGCAAAATAATATTGCGCCCAGGGCAAATACATTATCTGCTGGTATCAATGACATCGTCTCACTCCAGTGTAATCTGATCGAAAAGTACAGCCATGGTATTTTCTGTGCTTGCGTGGATCAGGTCTCACGCAGGCATCTTCAAGGGGTGTAATCAATGCGGCACATTCCGCCCGTTTTTTGCAAACTCCGCCGGGTGTATTGATGCAGCTCTATAAAGATTCCATTGGGATCATGGCAGGTCACCATCCAGGTGTGGTCAACGCCCAGCGCACTATCGCTAACCTCGACCCCGCCTGCCACAAGGATGCCTGCTGCAACGCTCACATCCTCAACCTCCAGGGCAAAATGGTCAATCGCCCCCCCGTCTCGTTTCAGCTCATTGATCTTTACTATTTCAATAAACGTGCTCTCGCCGAAGCACAGATACATACCGATTAACTCGTCCTGCACATTACGAATCTCAAATTGCCTTCTGGCACCCAGTAACGCATAAAAGGCCTCGCTCGCTTCCAGATCGACGGATTCGATACACACATGCGCCAGGCGAACAACTGCGCTCATGACCTTGTTACCTCGGGCGCAGATAACCCCTCGCTCCACCATTGCGCTCCCCCGGCCAAGCGAAGAAAGGCATCGCGCTCGGTGTCGCTTTGCCCATGCACGGTGGCCAGCACCCTTGATGCCAGATCATCCGCCACCCAACGCAGCTGACTGCCATCGGAATCCGCTATGGTCAGCAATAGCTTTGCTACTACCGCCGGGTCCATCGCCCCGGGCAAGCCATCGCGTAATTGCTTCAGTTTCCACTCAACCAGCTCCCGATATACCGAATCTCGCGGATAGTCCGGAGGCAGAACTTCATCACCGTCGAGCCATGAGGCTCCTGATGCGCGAAAAATTTTGGTTGCATATTGACCGCCAAGCACAAGCGCCAGCCGGATACCATAGCGGTCAACCTCATGGCGCAGAGCCTCTGTTGCGCCTTCCAGCGCAAATTTACTCGCGCTATAAGCAACATCACCAGCCAAACCGGCAACACCCGACAGGGAGCTAATCATAATAATGAAACCACTCTGCTGTGCACGCATTTGCGGCAAGACCGCTCGACTTAACAGCAGCGGGCCAAAGAAATTAGTTTCCATGACAGCTCTAGTCTGAACCTCGGAAAGATCCTCCAGGGCACCCGGGTGCAGAATACCGGCATTGTTAATCAACAGATCAACACGTTCAGACTCAGCGACAATCTCTTCGAAGAAAATCGAAAAGCTCGAGCTGGCCGTCACGTCGAGTAATTTGATTCGAATATCGAGCTTTTCTTCAGCTCCCTTTTGCGCAAGTGAAGCGGCACGCCCAGGGTTTCGGACACAGGCGTAAACGCGATCGCCACGGCGGGCAAAGGCCAGCGCACTGTCATAGCCAATACCCGAACTACAACCTGTAATTACAACAATTGCCAAAGCGAATCACTCATCCCTGGAGAAATGACTATGGTTAGAATTGAGCATTTCCACCGTCAAACTGTAGGCTGACTTAACCTTGCCGGCGGCAATCGCCCAGGCAATTTGGCGATGCCGCCCAAGATCTTTGTCGTCAATCTCGCCCGAAACCTCCCCTCCATGCTTAAAGTGTGCCTTTAGGTAGGCGGCAATCGCGTACTTGAAATGATTCAAGACCTCATTATGCGATGCTCTAAGGATGGCAGAATGGAACTGGATATCAGCCTCCAAACGCGCCTGTCTGTCATCGCCACTCCCCGCCATAGTGTCATAGGCCGACAAGATAGCGGCCACTTCTTCCTTGGTGGCTCGCACAGCAGCCAACTCCGCGGCCTTGGGCTCTATAATTCCACGCATCTCGATGAGATCAAGCATGAATTTTTCAGTGGCGATATCAGGATCTGCGTGCCAACGAAGGACATCGGGGTCCAACATATTCCACTCGCCCCGCGGGCGCACCTTGGTACCGCTGCGAGGCGCCGTGGAAATAAGACCCTTGCCACTAAGCACTTTCACCGCCTCTCTGAGTGCATTACGACCCACCTCGAGGCTGTCGGCCAGGTCTTGCTCAACGGGCAGAACCTCTCCCTCTTGGTATTCACCCGCGGCCATGCGAAGACCCAGTATGTCCACCACCGCTGGCACCTGTCCCCTAGTGGGCTTTTTGGAACTCATCAAGCTCTTCTCTGATCATCACTAAAGTCGAGCCAGTGTACACAAGTATTATGGGATTAAACAGGCTAATATCTTGGACTAATTGTGATTTATAATGCCGAAAAAAAGACCCAAAATAGAATTTTTTATGAACTAGAACCCTGCTTATAGGCGATTATTTAGTATTCACGGCAATTGCTTGCAAATTCTATTAATGGGATTAATAATGTTGCCTCGCTTAGGAGATCCCATGTCTGACTATGATGTCATCATCGCCGGCGCCGGCCACAATGGCTTAATTTGCGCGGCCATGCTGGTTAAAAACGGCCTCAAGGTTTTGGTCCTTGAGCGCAACGAATGGGTAGGCGGTGGAGTACTCACCCGCGAGCTGACCCTACCCGGTTTTAAACACGACCCTTTCGGCTCCTCTCACGTCTGGATTCACCTAAACCCCGACTTTCAGAAGCTGCGGCCCGATCTGGAAAAACACGGGCTAAAGTACATCTATTCAGACGACCACATTACTGGCCACCCTAACAAGTATGAGGGGCCCGGCATTATTGTGTACAAAGATGTCGACAAGACCTGCGATACCATCGCCGAATATTCCAAGAAGGACGCCATCCGCTACAAGGAAATATACGACGAGTTTGGTGAAATCCAGGACGGTGTAGTAAAGGCTATGTTTGCCCCCCCTTCTCCGCCGAGCTACCTATACCAGGGACTGGAAAACAACCCGGAGGGGCTTCAGCGGCTCAGGGACTACCAGCTCAGTTCACGGCAGTTCACCCTGAACAATTTCGAAAACGACCATGTCCGCGCATTCATCCTGGGTTGGGCTATGGCGCCGCAAACACTGCCAGACCAACTCGGTACCGCCCAGGGTTTTTATGTAATGATTCCCAGCATTCACTACTTCGGCCAATCCATACCCGAAGGTGGCAGCGGCATGCTATCCGAGTCCATGAAAAGCTATATTGAAGCTCAGGGCAGTAAGGTGATGACTGGGGCGACGGTGCGCAAATTCATTACCGAGAACGGCGAGTGTAAAGGCGTGCGGCTGGAAAATGGCGATGACATTTTCGCGCGTCAAGCTGTGGTCAGTTCTCTAGACCCGTATCAAACCTTCCTCACCGGTTTTGAAGATAATGAACTGCCCACCGGTTTCAAGGACAAGGTTCGCGCTTTCACCTTCGGCGATATCTCTATCGCCAGAGTGCACTATGCGCTGGACGAGGCACCGCTATTCAAGAACGGCCCGGACATGAACAAAACCTCTTATCAACGCATGTTTGGCACCATGGCAGATATCGACAAACAATATCGGGAGATCTCCGCGGGGCTAGCACCCACAGATCCATTCTTATGGACCGCCGCCTGGACCACAATGGACCCAACGCGAGCACCCGAGGGTAAACACACGCTTATTATGGACACTTTTGTTCCCGTGGACTTGGCGAGCGGCGAAAACTGGGAAACTATCGGGGCGCAATACTGCCGCGAGACCTTGCTCGGTCAGTTACGCAACTACACCACCAACATGACAAACGATAATATTCTGGCCGAATATGTTGAAACCGGGCCGACTTTAGAGCGCGCCAACCTGTGCTTTCATCGGGGGGTGACCACAGGCGGCGAACGCACCTTGTCACAAATGGGTGCCTTTCGGCCCATTCCCAACTATGCCAATTACCGCGGGCCGGTAAAGAAATTTTATATGACCGGGCCCTCCTGCCACCCTGGGGGCGGCATCAGCGGCATGGGCACTATAGCTGCCAATGAAATTTTATTGGATATGGGGGTCATCGAAGAAGATGACGATTTCGATTTTTAAGCTGCGACTCCTAGCTCCTGGGTTGCGGCGCCGATTAAACACATGGGAATTTCAATGAGAGACCGAATAGAACCTTATACCGCGCTGATCGTTCAGCCCGAAGTGACGGTCGTAGAAGACCGGGAAGGCATTCAGAAGAACTTGGATCGGGTGATCAAAATGATCCACTTTGGTGTCGGCTATTTCTGGGAAGTACCGGTACGATTGGTGATTCTTCCCGAGTATTTCATGCAGGGGGTGGGCACACCGGGCAAAGGTGAAAGCAAAATCGAAGACCAGATGAAAAAGGCGGTAACCATCCCCGGGCCGGAAATTGACCAGCTCGGAGCAATAGCCAAGGAATACGGCCTATACATATGCGGCGGTGGCGTCGTAGAGCAGGTTCCCGAATTTCCCGATCGCTGGTTCAATACTAATTTCATCGTCGGGCCCAGCGGCGAGGTTGTATTGAAGTACCACAAGTGGCACATCAATGCCTCATTGGGTCTGGGCACTAGCCCCCACGACATTTTTGATGAATATACGGCCCATTTTGGCGGCGGGATAAAAGACCTGTTCCCAGTCATCGACACTGAAATCGGCAAACTGGGCACCATGACTTGCCATGATGGTTGTACCCCGGAGGTTTCCAGGGCGCTGGGTTACAACGGCGCAGAAATCATTTGTCACCCCGGGGCCATTCAGGAAGTAGAAGGCGTGTCCGAACCCTGGGATTTTTGGAAATTTACCCGACGCACCAGAGCCCACGACAACATGTGTTATTTGCTCGGTGCTAACTGGGGCAGCGTGAACTACGAGTACTACCCCAAGGCATTCTGCCCTGGCCACTCTTTTGCCATTGACTATACGGGCATGCTGCTGCGCGAGGCACCCTACCCCAACGAGCAGGTGCTTTCAGTGACTATTGATATTGAAGCCTTGAGGCACTACCGCACCCGCACTAATCACAACTGCTGGATTGATATGCGCACCGAGGGCTTCAGGGAAATGTATACCAACCCCATCTACCCGCCAAACCGCTTTCCCTCCGGCAAGCCACCCAGAGCTTTGGTCGATAAGATATCAATTTGCAAGGAAGTATTTGACGATCTGTATGCCCGCGGTCAGTTCACACCCCCTCACGGTTACGAGCCCGAAGACATTTCCAAACTACTGGAAAAACGCATTGCCTACGCCCAGGAAACCGGGCGACTGAAAAAGAGTTAATGTCATGAAAGTGAAAAGTAAACTAGCCGATATCGATTTTGAATTCGGGCGTTTTGAATACAAGAAAGACCATCTGATTGTACACAGCCACGAAAACCAAACCATGCAGACCAAAGTCTATATCAGCCCGGATGACGTGTTATCCGCACTAGGCAAGGCAATGGCCAACCCCATGGTGTGGGTCTACCTGCTCGGCTTTCCGTTTTTTTTTATTCGCTACCGCCGACGTCACGCTAAAAAGCGCGCGACCATGACAAACAACTAAGGAACAAAATCAATGACAGTCATGACTGGCGCAGAAGCCATCATAAAATCACTTTTGGTTAACGGCGTTGATACCGTATTCGGTCTGCCCGGAGGTCAACTCGACTATTTGTTCGACGCCATGTACAAAGAAGGCGACAACATACGCTTGATTCACAGCCGACACGAACAGGGCGTGGCGTATATGGCGTACGGCTATGCCAGGTCTACCGGAAAGGTTGGCGTTTATACGGTGGTGCCCGGACCCGGCCTGCTCAACTCCGCGGGCGCCCTGTGCACTGCCTGGGCGAACTTCACGCCTGTCATGTGTATCTCCGGCCAAATACCCTCCACGGCGATCGGCAAAGGGTACGGCGACCTGCATGAAATTAACGACCAGTTGGGGATGATAAGCCATATCACCAAATGGGCGGAACGAATTGATCATCCCGGCCTGGCGCCTGACCGCGTGCAAGAAGCTTTCAAACAGCTCACA
Source organism: Gammaproteobacteria bacterium (assembly GCA_018645845.1). GTDB lineage: Bacteria > Pseudomonadota > Gammaproteobacteria > Pseudomonadales > Azotimanducaceae > UBA9659. The sequence continues at coordinate 8,135 of JABGVY010000081.1, forward strand.
ACAGGCAGCCCTCAGCCTGTCGAAATAGAAATGTCTATGGACATTATGGCGCTGGAAGCCGAAGTGGATTTACTGCCGCCAATCTCTGATTACCCCAGGCCCTCGATCGATACTGCACAAATTGCCGAGGCGGTGAAAATACTGACTAGTGCCAAGAAACCACTGATCTATGTCGGCTCTGGCGCGCTAGACGCCAGCAGGGAAATCCGGGCCCTGGCAGAGGCGTTGCAAGCGCCGGTGGTCGCCTTTCGCGCAGGCAAAGGCGTTGTTTCATCTGAACACTATCTGAGCGCCAACCATCCCATGGGCCATCGCCTTTGGGGCGAGGCAGACGCAGTACTGGCCATCGGCACTCGACTACATTGGCCGCTGGTCATGTGGGGCAAAGACGATGAACTTAAACTGATACGTGTCGATATCGACCAGATGCAGCTTGAACGTATCTGTAAACCAGAACTGGGCATTGTCGGTGACGCAGCTGATGTCTCTGCGGCGATTTCAGTGGCACTTTCGGATGTCGACCACCAACCGGAGTCTCGGGAACAAGAATTACTGGCTCTGAGAGCTGAAATCGACAAGTTAGTGCGATCAAAAGTTGGCCCGCAAATGGCGTACCTGGACGTAATACGCGAGGAGTTACCTCGCGATGGCATTTTCGTTGACGAGGTGACACAGGTAGGCTTCGCGTCCTGGTACGGTTTTCCGGTCTACGAACCACGTCAACACATCAGCGCGGGCTACCAGGGTACTCTGGGCTTCGGCTACGCCACTGCCCTGGGTGTTATGGCTGGCAATATGGACAAGCGAGTTATCCAGATCAGCGGTGACGGCGGCATTATGTTTAACATTCAGGAAATATCCACCGCAGTGCAGTACCAGCTGCCCCTGGTCACCATCATTTTTAACGACAGTCGCTTTACTAATGTACAACGTCAGCAAAAAGAGTGGTTTGACGGGAGGGTGATCTGCTCCGATCTGCACAACCCTGATTTCGTTAAACTGGCGGAAAGTTTTGGCGCTGCCGGTTTTGCCGCACATGACGCCGAGTCTCTGCGGGCTGCCATTCGCCTGGCATTTCTGGAGACAGGCCCCTCTATCATCGAGGTAACGGTAGAGGAGTTTTTCCCACCCCCCTGGCCCTTTCTGATGATGCCGCAAAACCGCAAGGAGGTTTGCGCGTGAGCGGACCAGAGGCCCGACCCGGCGTTATGCGCCTGTCTCCCTACCAGCAAGGACAAAGTGCGATCGAAGGGACTAGCAACCCGATCAAGCTGTCCTCTAATGAATCCTCCCAGGGACCTTCACCGCTGGCTATAGAGGCCTATCAGCAGGCAGCATCGCAACTCAACCGCTATCCTGACGGCAGCCAGAGCGCGCTGCGCGAGGCTATTGGCGAAACTTACGACCTGAACCCCCAGCGCATTATCTGCGGCAACGGTTCAGATGAGCTAATCCAGCTGATGGCAAGGGCCTATGTGGGCGACGGGCAGGAGGCGCTGCTGTCGGAGCACGGTTTTATAATGAGCAATATTCACTGCACAGCCCAGGGCGCCGACCTGGTCATTGCGGCGGAACACAATTATCGGGTCGACGTGAACGCCATGCTGACGCTGGTCAGTGATAAAACCCGGTTTTGCACCATCGCCAACCCCAACAACCCAACCGGCACTTATATTGACGGCAGTGAGCTGCGCCGCCTGCATGCCGGCCTGCCGGATAACTGCCTGTTTTTAATAGACGAGGCCTACGCTGAGTATGCTACCGCCGAGGACTACGATACCGGCATCGCCCTGGCAGACGAATACGACAATGTCGTCGTCACACGCACTTTTTCCAAAATATATGGCCTGCCCTCCCTACGAATCGGCTGGGCCTATTGCTCAGCTGGCATCGTCGACCCGGTGCAACGCATTCGCACGCCCTTCAACACCAACGGCGCGGCCATGGCCGCCGCCGCGGCGGCGGTCAAGGACACCGCCTATATCGAGGAAATTCGAACGCATAATGCCAATTGGCGCGAGCGCATCAGCAGCACTCTGAAGGACATGGGTATTGAAGTCATACCGAGTCAGGCAAACTTCTATCTCTTGAGGTTCGCCAAAGACAGCAACAAAAGCGGCGGAGCAGCCGGAGCCTTTCTCCAGTCCCGGGGAATTATTCCACGCCCGGCCAGCGGCTCAGATGAGTTTCTGCGCATTACTATCGGCGTGGACCATGAAAACGAAGCTGTTCTACATGCACTAAGCGACTACATGGACGCGCCCTGATGCCCTATACCTACAAGCCTTCTCCGACAGTGGCTGCTCGACTAGCTTGTTTAAATCCCGCGGTGTCGTGGACATTTTCATCGGTCAGGTAATGATCAGAGAATTTAACCTCGCTATTTCCAAGAAAACCCTTAACGAGGTGTACGCCAGGGTGCAGCGCTATCCCTGGGAGGCTCTGCCCGACAATAGTGGCTGGGATTTAGGTGCCGATACAGCTTACCTGAAGGAACTCTGCCGTTATTGGGTGAGTGATTTTGACTGGTACCGGCATGAAAACGACATCAACCGGTTTGACAACTTTGTTGCCCGGATCGATGACATTGATATTCACTTCATCCATGAAAAGGGCAGTGGCCCAAATCCCCAACCCTTGCTGATCAGCCATGGTTGGCCCGGT
>JABGVY010000079.1 GCA_018645845.1 Gammaproteobacteria bacterium
ACTAAAAGAGCGCGCATTATACCCTCACGGTTTTGGCATTACAGTGCTTGATGAAGCTTAAGCATACATTTTGAGTCTGTTTTTCAGGCGCGCCATTACGCCGTATCGCCCAAACCCAAACCTATGGCGTTCTGGTTCTGCCCAGATTGAAAGAATGCAGTAGGAGCGATGACTTGCTACCATCAGGTCTTCGCAAAATGGAAGAAACAATATGCGGTTAACAGCGCTGGTGACGATTCTATTCCTGCTAGGCGGGTGCCAGGAAGCATCTGAATCGAACAATTCCCCCACGGCCCATGATTCTGATACACCCATGCTTTCAGTGCCGACATCCGCTGCCCCTCGGGGAGAAAAGCACGCCCTGTTTGGTGACTTGCATGTGCACACCATGTACTCATTTGACGCTTTTGTGATGGGCACATTGGCATCGCCCGACGCAGCTTATGACTTTGCAAAAGGAGGCGTATTAACCCATCCAGGCGGATTCGACATGCAATTGGATGTGCCTTTGGACTTCTACGCCGTCACGGATCACGCTTTCTACCTGGGTGCGTTACGGAGTATGACGGTTGAGGGCACTGCACTGTACGAACATGATCTTGCTGAGGGCGTTCGCAATCTGTCGAATGAAAAATCCCGCGGGGCTGCGTTCGCCACAATGCTCGAGTTTCTTCGCTCAGATCGTCGTGCAGAACTCATTGACCCTGTGTCTTCAACCAGTGCGTGGGACGATATTAAGGCCGCCGCGAATCGCCACAATGATCCCGGCACTTTCACAGCTTTTTTAGGATATGAATACACCTCATCAGGCGATGCGTTTGAAAACCTACACAGGAACGTCATCTTCAAGGGCGATACTGCACCGGTCTTACCATTTTCAAGACTGGACTCCAGAAACCCTGAAGAGTTGTGGCGGTGGATGGATGAGCAACGCCTCGCCGGATACGAGTCGCTGGCGATGCCCCACAATTCAAATGGTTCCAACGGCTGGATGTTCAGTTTGACGGATTTTGATGGCAAACCACTCGATAGTGCATACGCGGATCTGCGTATGCGCAATGAGCGACTGGTAGAAAACTCACAAATTAAAGGCACTTCAGACACTCACCCTGCTTTGTCACCCAATGATGAGTGGGCAAACTTTGAAATAATGAAAGTCAGAATCGCGTCAAACCTGGCAAGTCAACCACAGGGGAGTTACGTGCGCGAAGCACTACGAAACGGTATCGAGTTTCAGGCGAACCTGGGTTTCAACCCATTTAAGTTCGGCGTGATTGGCTCAAGCGACACTCATAATGCGTCTTATGCCGGCGCGGAGGATAACTACTGGAGCAAGACTGGCAGGCTTGATGATGAACCGGTTGAACGTGGTTCAGTCCCGCTGGCCAAACCAGCAGAAGATGGTTCGGCGTACCTTAAGACTTACCGAAACCAGTGGAGCGCCGGAAGCCTGGCTGGTGTCTGGGCAGAGGAAAACACACGTTCAGCTATCTATGATGCATTGCATCGCAAGGAGACGTTTTCAACTTCCGGTACCAGAATTCAGGTTCGATTCTTCGCCGGCTATGACCTGCCAGCAGCCGATGCCAACGACTTAATTGATAAAGCCTACGCCGGCGGCGTCCCCATGGGCGGCGAACTCGTGGCAGAGGCAGGCCGATCACCAAGCTTTTTGGTGTGGGCCTTACAGGACGCCAATAAGTCCGCACTGCAGCGAGTGCAAATTATCAAAGCCTTTGTCCGTGACGGGGACTCCTCCGAGAAGGTTTTTGATGTCGCCTGCTCAGATGGAGCAAAGGTAGATCCCCAGACGCACCGCTGTCCCGATAACGGTGCCAGAGTCAATCTCACTGATTGCACCGTCAGCACGGGGGTTGGTGATTCCGAAATGCTTGTACGCTGGGTCGACCCGGAGTTTGACGAAACCGAGCACGCACTGTACTACGTACGAGCGCTGGAGAATCCAGTTTGCAGATGGTCAACGTGGGATGCGCTGCGGGCGGGCGTTGAACCGAATCCTGCACTGTCTGCGACTATCCAGGAGAGGGCCTGGACTTCTCCGATTTGGTTCAGCCCACTTCCATAGCAGGCATGATGGGTTGGCTTCGTGAACTTGTGACGGAAAACCGCAGAGCAGGCTGAACATCGAAACGGCGTTTATTTTCAGTGGCTCTTAGAAGATCTTTGCTATTTTGTTGGCGCTCCTCCTCTGGATTAACAATCAAGTTTTCACCAACCCGTATTTCGTTTGTATCACAATAGTGATACAGTTAGCCCCATGAAAATAACCGCTCAAACCAACATCGCAACCCCTGTCTTTCAGCAAATTGTCGACCAGGTCCATTTCGCTATTTCTGCCGGTGAATTATTGCCTGGTGAGCGCCTTCCCAGCATCCGCGCTGTGGCAACCGAGCTCAGCATTGCGCCGAATACCGTGGCCAAGGCTTATCGCCAGCTGGAATTTCGCGGCCTGATTACCGCGCATGACCGTTCAGGTTACTCGGTTCTGGCAGCAGCACCCGACAGTCGCTATCAAGCCAGAGGTGTCAGCGCGGACAAAACGGAAGTCCATAACGCCGTTGATAAACTCGAACAGGGCCTTTTTCCAGGAGCGTTCTGCAAAGTGACCGAAGACTTCCTTTCCGGTGACCCTGCAAAGTGCAATGTGATTCATGCCGATGGCGCGGGAACAAAATCGATAGTCGCCTACCTCTGGTACAAGGAAACCGGTGATGCTTCCGTCTTTCGCGGCATCGCACAAGACAGTATTGTCATGAACCTGGATGACCTGCTTTGTGTCGGCGTGAACGGCAGGATCCTTATTTCCAACACCGTTAACCGCAACGCACTGAACTGCCCAGGAGAAGTTATTTCCGAGCTCATCGATGGCACTGAAGCATTTCTTGAGTCCATGAGAGAACATGGCATCAACATTTATTCGGGAGGAGGTGAAACGGCAGACGTTGGCGACCTGACAGGAACCCTTGTTGTGGATTCCTGTGCAGTGGCGGTCATGGACAAAGCAGCTGTCATCACAAACGATATCACCCCGGACCTTGCGATCATTGGGCTATCTTCTACAGGCCAGGCAAATTACGAACAACACGCCAATAGCGGTATGGGCAGTAACGGCCTGACAAGCGCTCGTCATGACATGCTTTCCTCCCATTACGCCGACCACTATCCTGAAGCTTTCGACGCCAATCTGGACCCTTCACTGGTTTACTGCGGGCCATATCGCCTGTCTGACTCACTGCCTGGCAGTGAGTTTTCCGTTGGCGAGGCCATCCTTTCACCCACAAGAACCTATGCCCCGGCTATCTATCAACTAAGAGAAGCATTGGGGGACAATGTGAAAGGGGTCATTCACTGTTCCGGTGGTGCACAAACGAAGTGCCTGCGGTTCGGCACCGGTGTGCATTACATCAAAGACAACCTCTTCGAGGTCCCGCCCCTGTTCTCCGCGATCCAGGCTGCCTCTGGCACCGGATGGGAAGAGATGTTTAAGGTGTTCAATATGGGACATCGGATGGAAGTGTACCTGCCCGGGGCAAAAGCAGATGAAGCAATACGGATTGCATCCGGGCTCGGTATCGACGCAAAAGTGATCGGATATACCAAAGTGGCTGATGGCCCCAACGCACTCACACTGACGGATACCGCTGGTCGCCAGTTTCGATACTAGGCAAAATTTAGCTGTTGGTGGCCAATCCAACGCCACAGTATTATCCTAGGTAACAACCCTGTTCACTGAATCGTCGAAACGGCGATTTATCTGCTAAAAGGAATGCCCGCCAATGGCCCAGATAGGATTCGAAGAATGCTTGAAAATTCTTGCTGAAAAGGAGGGTTCTGACCTTTACTACAGCACCGGCGCGCCACCTTCTGCCAAGTTTTTTGGAACCCTGAATCAGATTTCCGATGTTCCTATGAAACCAGGCGAGGTCGCCGTCATCGCCAACAGTGTGATGACGGAAGATCAGCGGAGAGCCTTCGAGGACAACCCCGAGTGCAACCTGGCTATTTCTCGTGAAGGCCTTGGCCGATTTCGGGTCAATATTTTTCGGCAACGCAATGAATATTCCATGGTGATCCGGCGACTTGGCGACAGCCTGCCAAACTACAAGGACCTTGGACTGCCGCCCGTTTTACCTAAGCTCATCATGTCTAAATTGGGACTAATTCTTTTTGTTGGCGGAACAGGGTCCGGTAAGTCTACTTCGATGGCCGCGCTTATTGACTACCGGAACCAAAAATCCAAAGGACACATCATTACGATAGAAGACCCGGTTGAATTCACTCACCCACACAAGGGTTGCATCGTCAACCAACGCGAAGTGGGTGCTGACACCAATAGTTGGAACGAAGCACTGGCCAATACTCTGCGGCAAGCACCCGACGTGATTTTGATTGGCGAGATACGGCACCAGGAAACAATGGAACATGCCATGGCCTTTGCAGAAACAGGGCACCTTTGCCTTTCCACGCTTCATGCGAACAATGCCAACCAGGCGATGGACCGAATTATCAACTTCTTCCCAGAGGAACGTCACCACCAACTGTTAAAAGATCTGTCACAAAACCTACGCGGTATTATTTCGCAGCGACTGATTAAGACAGTTGATGGTAAACGCGCTGCAGCGATCGAAATTCTATTGGGGACCCCCAGAGCCGCCGACCTAATTTCAAAAGGCGATGTCGGTTCTCTTAAAGAACTCATGGAGAAATCAGCTGAACAGGGTATGCAGACGTTCGACATGGCGTTGTTCAAACTCTACAAATCAGGACGGATCACCCTTGAGGAAGCGCTGAAAAATGCTGATTCGAAGAACAACCTCCGATTGAGAGTCACTCTGGAAGAGAAAAAGCCGAAGGAAAAAGGCAAAGACGAAACCAGCCAAGCAGCATCCAAAGCAGCCCCGCCGCAACGCGCCAAGTTTAAGGTGGGGGAGGAGAAAGCAGCCAAGGAAGAAGCACCAGCCGAAGATACGAATGGGCTCTCGCTACTGTCCATCGAAGAGGAAGAGGATGAGAAAGAAGAAAACCCACCGGTTTAGTTCAGCTTCCCCGACAATAACTGGTAAAAGTTAGAGACAATTGGAAGGGAATACGTCGACTTTCGCGCGACGAAGCGGACAGGCCTGTGAAGGCCTTTATCTCCAAGGTTGATCAGGCAGGATTCCGGTACTTTAAGGGTCCTTGCAACACCAATAGGCACCATCCCGTGACCAAATCCCGCAATAGCCATCTGCGCAACGCTGAAAAAGGATTCCAGGGACACTTCCCGTTTAATTCGGAGCTTCCCAACCTCAGCCTGGAATGACCTCCAGGCACCTGAATAGTCCTCGATTGTTATCACACCCAACTCGCCGCGCCGGGGAAAGGTTATGGGTTCCAGGCCGGACGGGATAATGACCATTGGCTCCTTGGTAAGGACTTCTGATTGAAGATCGGTATCCAGCGTGTCGGACCCGGTACAGACGCCAACCATGAATTCTCCGGAACGAATCCGGTCAAGCACAACCGGTGTACGGTGAGTGTGGAACACAAAGCTCACTTCAGGCATATCGGTTCTAACCTGGTAAAACACTTCCGGGCCCCAGGACGACAAGATGGCATCCGAGACCCCAATGACCAATTCACCTTTACCACTCACCACTTCATGAATAAATAAATCTCTCAATTCCGACAGAACCGGAGAGATCTTGTCGACCAGATGCTGGCCGTGTTGGGTAAGCTCGACTCGCCGGCCTTTCTTCTGGATCAGCTTCCGATTGTAGTAACGCTCAAGCGTCGAGATTCGCTTACTCACCGCAGACTGCGTGATACGAAGCTCGGTACTTGCCTCCATCATGGTGCCGGTACGTGCAAGCGTCAGCAGGGTTTCCAGGTTCTCAATCATGTATTCAATCCAGGGGGGCTGGTTTCACAGCTGCATTAATTCCAAAGACACATGCATTGTATTCTAACGATTCTCTTTTCTCATCTATAAAGAACACGCAAACTGCACCTCATGACTTACTTACTACTTGTTCTTGCAACTCTGGCGACCAGTATCATCTCGGGCCTCTTCAGTATGGCGGGTGGGATGATCCTGATGGGCGTATTCGGCCTTTTCCTGTCAGTACCTGCAGCTATGGTGCTTCACGGCATCGCGCAGGCTTTTTCCAACGGGTCACGGGTCTGGCTTTATAGACGCCATATAAAATGGCGAGTGCTGCGCTACTACGCTATCGGCGCTTTTGCGGTTCTTGGGCTTTTCGCAACACTGGCGTTTGTACCCAGCATTGGCCTGGTTTTTATCCTGATCGGTTGTTTCCCTTTTCTCGCACTTATTTTGCCGACATCCGTCAATCTGGATATGGAGCGGGGACCTGTATCTTTCTTTTCAGGCGTCATCGTCACAGCCGCGCAGATGCTAGCCGGAGCATCAGGACCCGTCCTGGATATCTTTTACGTGAAAAGCGAGATGCCGAAGGAAGCCATCCTGGGAACCAAAGCGGTTACTCAGACCCTGGGGCATATCCTGAAGTTGATTTATTACGCGACCATCATGACCATCGCGAGTGACCTTATACCGATATGGGTCGTTCCCGCTGTAGTCGCTGCCGCAATACTGGGTAATTACTGTGCGAGCTTGCTGGTCATCCGCATGAGTGACCACCAGTTCAAAAAGATTGGCCGCTACGTCATCAGCTGCATCTGTGTCGTTTATATCGGCAAAGGTATTGCAGAACTTATTTAGGCAGACTCACCAGCACGGTCAACAACAGGTTTAATGACAAAGAGCAAATCCCCCTCGTTAACCTGTTGGCCGGTAGCAATGTTGATTCTGGTTATCTCGTATCGACCATCGCCGGCGTACAACTCTCCATCATCCCCGGAGAATGTATTGAGATTGACCGGCGCGAACATCTTCATGGCTTCAAGCTGGCATAGAACATCGTCCGTACCCACCACATCACCAACGTTGACATACTCAGGCTCTGACGGTGAAGGCGTTCTGTAGAAAACACCCGTCGATGGTGACAGCACCTTCAACTCTTCGCTGTCATCGATCTTCAGCATTTCGATGCTCAGGCCGGTGCCTACGGAGCCCGACGCTTCCTCAATTTCCTTGATCAGCTCTTCCGCGTCAATTCGATCAAGATACGCTGGCAGGTAGCCGGTATCGTATTCGCCGCCCAGGAAGACATCATCCCTCAGAATACTCTTGATCAGTGTGATGTTCGTACAAATACCGTTGATGACTACCCGATCAAGATACTCAGCCATTTTGCTAATAGCATCGTTTCGGTTTTTGCCATAACAAATGATCTGGATAATTAGAGAATCATAGAAAGGCGAAACCACCTTGCCGTCGCCCGCCATTGAGATAAGCTGTATGTGATCCTCCTCAGGTAGCACACATTTTGTGATTTCGCCTGGCGTCGGAACAAACGAAACACTACCGTCAGCGTCTAATACTGCTTTTTCGGCATTGACCCTCACTTCCAGGCCATAGCCCTTCCCTTGGAATTTCATTTTCTCGATTGATTCACCGGATGCTATCTGGAATTGCTTCTCAACGATATCAACACCCGTCACCACTTCTGTCACCGGATGCTCAACCTGAAGCCGGGTATTCATCTCCATGAAATAGATCGCATCGCTTGGAACATCGTATATAAACTCAACGGTTCCTGCGCCGGTATAGTTCACCGCATCGGCAATTTTCTCGGCATAGGATAGAACTTTCTGTCTCCATTTCTCTGGCAACATGGTGGAACCAGACTCTTCCATCAGCTTCTGGTTGTTTCTCTGCACGCTGCAATCTCTAATGCCAATAACTCGCGTGTTTCCATGCATATCTCGAAGCAACTGGGCTTCGATATGACGAAGGTTAGTGACAAACTTTTCAATATAGAGGTCGCCATTGCCAAAGGCCGCTTTTGCTTCAGTGGTCACCTGGTGAAACAGTTGGTGCAGTTGTTCCGGCTTTTGAACGACCTGAATGCCTTTCCCGCCGCCACCGTGAACCGCCTTTAGCAATACCGGGTAGCCGATCTGTTCAGAAATTTCGGCTGCCTTTTCGCTGGAGTCGACAATGCCGTGACTTCCGGGTACCACTGGCACATCAATGCTCATCGTTGTATTAATGGCGTTGGATTTGTTGCCCATGGTTTCCATGGACATGACACTTGGCCCGATAAAATTAACGCCATGCTTACGAACAAGGTCTGCAAAGTTCGGGTCTTCAGAAAGAAAACCAATCCCCGGATGCAGAGAGTCGACCCTCTCAGCATCAGCAATGCTGATTACCGACCGGGCATTCAGGTAACTTTCATCGGAGGTATTCCCTCCAATGCAAACCAGCGAATGTTTAGGGTCGTCGCTCACCATCTCAGCCGGCACAGATTCCATATCCGGATCTGACTGGATCAGGACTACCTCATGACCCAGCGCCTTGGCTCTTGAGACCAG
>JABGVY010000375.1 GCA_018645845.1 Gammaproteobacteria bacterium
CGCTGCCGCCTCGTTCAAACTCAAGTAGATACTTGGCGACATTCCAGCCTTCATTCTCGGGTCCAACCAGGTTGTTGATGGGCACTCGAACGTTGTCGAAGAAGACTTGGTTGACTTCGTGATCACCGGCGAGGGTCATGATGGGTTCGACGATAACCCCCGGGCTGTCCATCTTGATCAGCAGGAAACTGATACCAGCTTGCTTTCTAACATCAGGGTTGGTGCGAACCAGACAAAAAATATGATCTGCATACTGTGCATGAGTGGTCCAGATTTTTGTCCCATTGACGACGTATTCATCGCCATCTTTTATGGCTCGCGTTTTCAGGCTGGCAAGGTCGGAACCCGACCCGGGTTCGGAATAGCCCTGACACCAGTAGTGCTCTGCTGAAAGCATTTTTGGCAGATAATGGTTTTGTTGTTCTTTGGTGCCGTAGCGAAAAATGACTGGAGCCAGCATGCGTAAACCAAGCGGAATCAACTTGGGGGCACCGGCTTTTTCACATTCGCTATTAAAAATGTAGCGTTGATTTGAGGTCCAGCCAGTGCCGCCAAATTCTTTTGGCCAGGCAACGCCTGCCCATCCTCGCTCGTGGAGTATCGCCTGCCACGCCATCGCAGCAGTATTGTCCCCAAGAGATGTCGTAGAGTTTTTATTGCCTGCAATAATTTCCGGCGTTAGCGCTTCTTTGAGTAAGGAACGAATTTCCTCCCGAAAGGCCCGTTCTTCCTCTGTAAATGCTAGTTCCACAGTTCATGCTCGCGCGTTCTATTTCCATGCATTTTAACGAGAGCCTGTTTGCGAGTCACGTGGCAATGTATGACGTTGCACTCTGTCCAAGGCTACCGGGCTTTTCCGGCCTTGGAATAGAGGTTCACCGAGTCGGATTTGCATCTGATTGGCCCGCAACGTGGTCCATCAGGTTAAAACCGCCATGAAGCGAATAGCGATTAAAATCGTGATAGTCATCAGCGTCCTGCTAGTCGCAAGCCTGACCCGCATGTCGAGGGAAACCTTTGATTTGCCGATCGGTATAGCGGCGCCGTTGGGCCAGGACCGGGGACGGGTAAAGCTTCTAGAGCGCAGACAAAGATTCGTGCTCCCGGTCAGTTCTTTGGTGATCCATCTTTAAAAGGCCTGCGTAAGACCTGTTGTAGACTTAAAGTAGACGGTATTATGAAGCACAAACCGAAGTTAGGCCAAATCAGGGCTATGGAAACAGAAAACTGGAACGAGTGTATTGAAAGAGTGGGTAAGAGCCAGGACAAAGCGGCTTTTCGGTCTCTTTTCACACATTTTTCGCCCTATTTAAAGGCTTTTTTGATTAAGAGTGGTGGCGTGACCCCAGAGAATGCGGAGGAACTGGTCCAGGAAACGATGATAAAGGTTTGGCGAAAAGCAACGTCTTACTCTGCTTCACAGGCATCGGCGAGCACATGGATCTATACGATAGCTCGAAACACTCGGATAGATTGGTTAAGGAAGCAAAACAGGCAAAATCCCGACCTGCTCAATGCAGAAGATTTGTATGACGACCGAGAGAACCCAACACCGCTTTCCTCTCTTTCTCAAATTCGAACGAAAAAGCTGATCTCAGAGCAATTGAGTGAATTGCCCCTAGAGCAGGCGGAGGTGCTGCGTTTAATGTATTTTCAAGGTCAATCAGGCCAACAGGTGGCCGATGCCCTGGCGCTGCCGCTCGGTACCGTCAAGTCAAGAATTCGTTTGGCAATGAATAAAATGAAACTGGCTCTAGCGCCAATGGGAGACCTGGGCGCTTTAGGGGGGGGAGTGTGATGATTAACAGGCATCCTGAAACAGACCTGCTAGTTGAGTACGTGTCCGGATCTTTATCTTCGGCACCATGTATTGCTGTAACAACGCATCTTCAGTATTGCACTCAGTGCAGTGACTCCGTGGAGTCACTCGGGGAGATTGGCGGCGAGTTACTTACCACCGCAGAAGCCGTTCCGGTATCAGACGAGTTGTTCGACAGAATCATTGAGGATTTGGACTCGCCGGTAGACCAAAATCTTGCGAAAGAGCCATCGCGGCAGTCCAGTAATCCCATATCTACCCAGCTGCCTGAGTTCGTGCAACGCCTTCTGCCCGAAGGGGATCTTGACTGGCGGAGTCTTTTCCCATCACTCAAGGTCGCGCCAATCAGCGTCGGTGAAGATAAATATGAGCTGGCCTTGCACCGAATAGATGCAGGGGGAAAAGCCCCTGAACACGATCATCTTGGTAGAGAAATTACGGTCGTGTTGACCGGAAGTTTCTCGGACGAGGATGGGGTTTACCAGCCCGGGGATTTCCTTGTCAGACAACCGGGGGACACCCACAGGCCCTTCGCGGCTCGCAACCAAGAATGCATATGCTTGTCGGTATTGGAAGCGCCAATAAAACTGACGGGAATTAAGCGAATCCTGAATCCATTCCTCAGCTTCACTCCAAGTTAAACCCTCCTAGTGGGCGGTGCTTCCGCCCAACTTTTCTTTTTTTGCTGATCTTTTGTCCAAGTAATGGCGTATAACTTAGGAACGTAAAAAGTATCTAATGAAAAGGAATCAGCATGAGTGTTACTGCAGAAAGTCTCGTTAAAAATGCTTATCTTTTGCCGGGGGATTGGTCTCCGGAAGCGAAACTGGTCAAGGCTGCGTTGGTCGTTAAAGGTCTGGAAACGCCGATGATAGAGAATGGCCTGTCGCGCAACGAAAAATATAAGCGTATTAAAGACTCAATGAGGGATATTGTCACGACCCTCGGCCTGGACCTCAGAGACGACAGCCTGACGGAAACGCCTCACCGAATTGCCAAGATGTACGTTGACGAGCTATTTGGGGGCCTGGACTACAGCAACTTTCCAAAGATCACCGCTATCGACAACAAAATGAATGTCGAAGAAATGGTTAAGGTCGACAACATCAGCGTAATTAGTACCTGTGAACACCACTTTGTGACAATAGACGGTGCCTCGAGAGTCGCCTACATTCCAAATAACAAGATCATTGGATTGTCCAAAATAAATCGAATCGTTCGGTTTTTTGCGCAAAGGCCACAAGTCCAAGAGCGCCTGACGCAGCAGATTCTTGTAGCACTGCAAACGTTACTTGAAACCGATGATGTAGCAGTGACGATAGATGCTACTCATTATTGTGTAAAGTCACGAGGTGTAATGGATACAAACTCTTCGACGCAGACCACTGCGCTCGGTGGGCAATTCAAGGAGGATCACAGAACGCGCTCTGAATTTTTAAGATAGGAGCAGTGGGGTGTTCGATACGCTTAACGGCTGGCTAGCTGCACCGCCGGAAAATCTGATTTACCTCGTGCCCACGCTGGCGTTCCTCGAAGCTTGTGCCGGGGTAGGGCTGTTTGTCTCCGGAGTGTTTCTTTTGTCTACAAGCACCCTACTTTATACATCAGAGTCTGCCTCGCTCTACGCCATTCTAATGCTGGGCTTCTCTGGTGCACTATTGGGGGATCACAGCGGGTTCCTGGTCGGTCGTCTGATGGGAGAGCGCGTGTGGCGCGTGACCTGGTTGAAAACCAGGGGAGAGGCACGAGCGAAGATACAAACTCATCTAGAGAAATCATCCCCCATCGCGATATGCGTTGGCAGGCTGGTACCATTACTGCGGTCGCTGACGCCTATTGCAGCAGGGGTCTCAGGGATGTCATGGCGGATGTTTCTTGCATGCGATGTGCTTGCCTGCACGATTTGGGCGACCGGGTTGTATCTGATTTTGACTAATCTTGCGCTGGTATCGCTGTAACGAGAACCAAAACGCCGTTCGCGAAGCTAGGCTGAGGGGCGTGCTTCGGTCTTGTCTCGGTACTCGACCTGAATACCGTGAAGAAAATTTCGCAGAATTTGCTCTTGGCACTCTCTGTAGTGCTTGTGGCCTTTCTTTCTGAAAAGCGCACTGAGTTCATGCTTGCTTATCGTAAAATCGACAAGCGCCATTATTCTTAAAATGTCTCCCGCCTTCAGGTTAAGCGCTATCTTGAGTTTTTTGAAGATAATGTTGTTGTCGAGTTTGTCTTCCGGTTCCGGTTGCGTACCGTCTTGTTTGCCGCGCTTCTCGTTAATAAGGCCATTGAGGTAGGAGGCTAAAACTCTGTCATCGCATTTCTGCTGCTGGGGGTCGTCGTCCTTTTTTAACCAGTCACTGACCTGGCTGCGACTTACTGCCACGTCAGCTTGTGCGAAAATGGTGATCATTTTCGAATCGTTAAAATCAAATGAATAGCGAAGTCGGCGGAGGATATCGTTGTTGTTAATAGTTAATTCCCGTTTGTTGTTGGTTTGGCGCCCTTATTGTTCAGGCGAATGCCATCAGGTTGAATCTTGATAATACGCTTTTTGTAGAGCCCGCCGATGACTTTCTTGAAGGATTTTTTACTCATGCCGAAAAGGTCCTGGATTTTCGCAGGATCTGTTTTGTCATGAGCGGCCGCAAATCCATCGTGCTGCTTGAGGTAATTAATAATTGTCATGGTGTGTTGGTCCCGTGTTTCTTGTTCCTGTTTCAGGGCCAGGTCAATCTTGTCATCGGCTCTCACAAATTTTATGAAACCTCGCCTTGATTGGCCGAAACTAAGCCGTTCGTATACCTCATCCTTATACAGTAGTCCCCAATGGCTGTGATTGATAATGGCCTTAAAGCCTAGATCTGTGCTGTTTGCGATGATCAGGTCAACTTGTTGACCCGGCTCAAATTCGTGTGGCGCTTGATCATCAATGAACTTTTCTATTTTGGAAGAAGCGGTGATTCTGCCATCGGCATTATTCAAATAGACGTGCACAAGATAGGATTGATTCACCTTCATTGGCCTGTGTTGCTCGCCAAAAGGTGCCAGCAGATCTTTGTCCAGACCCCAGTCCATAAAAGAACCGTAATCCGTGTTCGCGATTACTTTCAGGTAAGCGAACTCTCCAACCTCTACCTTGGGGGTTTGCGTCGTCGCAATGAGTCGGGTTTCAGAATCCTGATAAAGAAAAACGGGTAGGTGACTGTCGACCTCCAGACCGGGTGGACAATACTTAGTTGGTAATAGAATTTCACCCAGATTTTCCCCGTCCACGTAGGCGCCCTGATCAGTCAGTTTTGCTACGCGCAGGATGTAGGTTCGCCCTAGAGTCAGCATAGTTGGCTCTTATTGTTATCTTGGATGTGTATTCTAACTCCCTTGTCTTGGTTTTGTTCTTCTTGTTGGTGCGGCATTTTGAGGGTCTTCCGGCCACGGATGTTTTGGATAGCGCCCCTTCATTTCCTTTCTGACGTCCTGGTAGGAATTTTGCCAGAACCCGGCCAGATCCTGGGTGATTTGCAGTGGTCTGCCGGCGGGGGATAGCAGATGTATTGTGAGCGGTATCTGGCCATTGAGGACTAATGGTGTATCAACGCATCCAAACATTTCCTGCAATTTTACCGCGAGCACGGGCGGGGTAGTTGTATAGTCAATCGAATAACTCGAACCTGAAGGCACCTGCAACCGTTGCGGAGCTAGTGCATTCAGTTGCTGATTTTGCTCCCAGGTCAGTAGCGCCTCAAGGATGGATTTTAAGTCAAGTTTCTTGAAATGGCTTAGCAGGTTGACCGGTTCGAGGTAGGGGCCAAGCCAATCACTCATGGAAGCCAGCAGGTGTTCACTGGACACGTCAGGCCAGTTTTTATATCCGGCACTTGCTCGAACGAGTTCAACGCGAGCCTGCCATTGCCGAATCTCCGGTGTAAACGGTAGGGTTTCCAGTCCTGAAGTTTGAACATGTTTTATGAGCGCTTCTTTTTTGGCTTCAGCTGGTACCTTTGAGAGCTTGTTGCGGCTAAACACGAGATCGCCAATCTGTTGTCTTTCTTCGGCGATGAAGCGTTTTGCTTTATTGTCCCATTCAACAATAGTCTTGTGTGTTACCTGCTCTGAGAGTAGAGACTCGAATAGTGCTTCGTCTAAAGCCGCCGCGGATCGAATCATGTCGCCTTTTGATCTTGCCATTCCTCCAATCTCAGCGACGGCCAGCCACCTGGACTGCTCCAGCCCATGGTTCCCCTGGATGCTTGCGCCACGGCCATTCGCCAATTGGAAGCCGCCAGCGTGCCGGTGTCTGGCAATCCGGTCAGGGTAGGCGCAGGAAATCAGATAACCTGATACCTGATGCGGCTTAATGAGGTTCGTCCCTGTAGCGGTGACGAGTTGTTTGATCTGGGCAGAAAATGTTTCGGCGAGCTGATGGGTGCGGCGAAACCAGCCACGATGTTGGCTCGGGCATTTTGATTGCCCTAATAGGATGTCAATTCTTTCGTTCATATCGGGAGTTTCCCGGCCCAATGGGTCGCGATCGGACAGAATGCTTGCAATGAGGCTGGCGGTATCGCCATGGTTAATCGATTGCCCGCGGATCAGCATATGTGCGAGGCGTGGGTGCAAGGCAAGATCGGCCATCTGGGTGCCGTGGTCGGTTAGCTGTAGTCCGTTATCTCCATCTACGATCGCGCCCAGTCTCATCAGCAACGATACTGCCTGCAACCAGGGACCGCTTCCCGGTGGATCCAGCCAGGCGAGTTCCGTCGGGTCATTTATCCCCCATTTCAGAAGTTGCAGCGCTACCGGTGTGAGGTCGGCGCCTAATATTTCTGGTGTTGCATGAGGAGCCATCTGGTCCTGCTGACTTTTTGACCAGAGCCGATAACATTTTCCCGGACGCAGTCTGCCGGCTCGGCCCATTCTTTGTGTGCTTGATGCCTGGGAAATTTTGCGTGTGTGCAGTCGTGTCATTCCTGTTGTTGGATCGAAGACAGGCTCCCTGGCAAGACCAGTGTCGATGACAATATCCACACCGTCGATGGTTAAGCTGGTTTCTGCGATGTTGGTTGCAAGTACTACTTTCCTCTCGCCGGGTTTTGGAACTGGTGCGATGGCGGAATGTTGTGCTTCCAGGGAAAGATTGCCATAAAGAGGTCGCAGGTGAACCCCGCTGATTGTTCTATTATGCAGCTCGACCGTAAGCGAGTCTGCCACTCTGCTGATTTCGCCCTGGCCAGGAAGGAATACCAGAATGCTGCTGTCGGGGTGATCAGTCAGTGCCTTTAAGGTTGCCGCAACAGTCTTGTCATTTATTGAGTCTCGGGGTCCGCTCGGTCTGCCGTAGACGACGTCGACGGGATACTGTTTCCCTTCGCTACGAACGACGGGTGCCCTGGTGAGTTCTTCCAGCTTTCGGCTGTCGAGCGTTGCTGACATGATTAATACTTTAAGTGGATCGTTCTCCCTAAAAAGAGATCGCCCTTTCATGCACAATGCGAGCGCCAGGTCTGCGTCCAGGCTACGTTCATGAAACTCGTCAAAAATAACCAGTCCGACGTCGTCAAGGGAAGGGTCCTCTTGAAGCATGCGCGTGAGGATGCCCTCTGTAATCACCTCGATTTTTGTGTGAGACGAAACTCGCGTGTCAAGTCGCATTCGATATCCGACGGTATGACCCACAGGTTCCTCCAGCAGATCCGCCATACGGTGCGCTGCTGCGCGGGAGGCGATGCGGCGCGGCTCGAGCATCAATATTTTCTTGTGGTTTAGCCAGGGCTCGTTTGCCAGTGCGAGCGGAACGAGGGTAGTTTTGCCTGCGCCGGGAGGCGCCTGTAGAATTGCCTCATGGTGTTGTCTAAGTGTCGACTTCAACACTTCGAGAATTTCGACAACGGGCAATGTAGTATCAGTGGGAATCAACGGCGTAGGCTATCAAAAAAGGTAGTCTATAAAAAACTTCGTCTTTAGAAAACTTCGTCTATAAAAAACATCGTCTTTAGAAAAGTAGGGTGAATAGCATGCCAATAGGGCGCGCCTGGCCTCTATCTGCGGCGGCCACTCTATGTGCCTAACGTCCCTGCCGCAAATCATATAGAATCGAAGCGAAAGACCGCTTCAAATCAGCCCGTTGGCAAGTGCTGTTTGCCAGAGTTTACCAACGGCGTCGAAGCCCGACCACTATCAATGGCAATGAAGACAGATATCGACAATCCATTCAATATTCGCAGATTCAGATCATTAAGGCTCGGCAGGCGAAGAGTACCGATTTTTCTCCTTGCGGTATTGATTACGATGAATGTCAAAGCCGAGATAGATGCACCTTTTGCTACCTCAAATATTAGTCCATTTGTGCAGCTACATGGCGTGCCCAGTGCGCGTTCCGCGGAACTGGTGCCTAGTAGTGTCGTGGTATGGCAGGTTCAGACGGACATCGCCAATAATTTCACAGAGAACACGGTTGGCTTTGAGTCGATACTCGTTGATGGTGAGACCTATAGGGCTAACCTGTCTTTGAGGTATGGCTTTGGTGATAGGTGGGAAGTTGGGGTTGACGCGCCTTATATTCGTCATGCGCCCGGTCAGTTGGATGCGTTTATTGAAGGCTTCCATGATTTATTTGGCTTTGGTCAGGCTAATCGCGATGATCGCCCTCGTAACCGGCTTGACTATAGCTACACCTCGGGCGTGAACGCGATGCGCCTGAATAAATCAGTCAACGGGATTGGAGACGTACGCCTTAATTTGGGGTACAAATTGCGCGAGTATGAGAATCGAATCTGGAGCGTTCGTGGTGGTGTCAAGCTCCCTACCGGAGACCCTGACAAGCTGACCGGTTCAGATGGAACTGATGTCTTTGTGGGGTTGTATTTCAGTGAAGGCGCTTTTCTGGGAAATGAATCCTTGAGTTTTCACGGCAGCGTAGGGGCGCTCGCGATGGGCCATGGAGAGTTAGTCGGGAGCGATGTTGAAGACCTCGCGGTCTATGGTTCAAGTACACTGGCGTGGAAGCTTTCCCCAAATTTCAGCCTTAAGGCTCAATTCGATTTTCATTCAGCTCTCTATGACTCCGGAGTGGAAGAGCTTGGTAGCTTTGCAGGACAGCTTATTCTCGGTGGTTCCGTAAATCTGGGGCGAAAAGTGCAATTAGATCTGTCTGTCAGCGAGGACG
>JABGVY010000301.1 GCA_018645845.1 Gammaproteobacteria bacterium
ACCCCTGGCGCTGATCACCACCGTTATGCAAGAGGGAACGCCCAATAATATGCGGGGTGTAGTCAATGGGATGTATGTTGGCACGACTAATGTGCTTGGTCTTGCCCTGGGTCCGACCCTGGTTGCGGCATCAACCGATTATATTTTTCAGGACACGCTGGCGGTTGCGAAATCACTGGCGCTTGTCGCGGTGCTCGTCGGGCCTATTGCCATTTACTTATTGAACCAGGGGCGGCGGTCATATATTGAGCTTGGGAATGTTTAGCGGATCAGGCTGAGTTCTTTTTCTCAAAATGATTTGAAATAACATCGCTGCCCAGGGTCGAGCCGTCATTGTTTCCAAGGGTGATCGCTGGCCATCGGCCGTCTTTGAACATGAATAAAACCGTCGTGCCCTCGGGCCCGGCGACCAGTGGGCCGTACCCTCTGTTAGCCATGCCTATTCGGATATCTCCTGCTTTGTGCCAGGTAGCTCCTACCCGTTGTGATCCCTCAATAATGATTTCGGTGTAGTCACAGTCGTGAGTGTGTGCTTCGACATAACATTCGGGAGGATAGAAAACCTTGAAAACGGTGGGTGATGTTTCGTCCCGGGGGTCTCCTACTTTGTACATGCTGGTGATGATACCGCTGGGTAGCTCGAGTTTATCCAAATCGTCCCAGGTAAAAGCCATGTGGCCCTTACGATTGAGTTCGTCAGCGATTGCTTCGTCGGTCTTTTGAGCCATGTTGTCTTTCCTGATCATGATAGCGGCCCTTTGTTTATAGCGAAGGTAACGCTGCAGAGCAAGTTCCTAAGCAAGTTCCTGAGCAAGTTTCTGAGCAAGTTCCTAAGCAAGTTCCTAAGCAAGTTCTTAAGCAAGTTTCTGTGGTCAAAACTTGCCGGGATTAGCTTGACTAAAGCCCGTCCTTCGCTATGGTGAGGGCAGACTATGTAAAGGAAAGCCGAAATGGACGTTCGAACATTAATGCATCAGGCCGTAATAAATCACGGTGACAGAGAATGTGTGGCCCATGGAGAGCGTCGTTTAACATTTAATGAAGCCTGGCAGCGTGGAGTTCGGCTGGCAAATGCACTTTTGGCCATGAACCTGCAACCCGGAGACCGGGTGGGTGTGCTTGAAGATAATTCGATTGAGGCCGCCGATTTTTTTCATGGCATGGCGATTGCCAACCTTGTCAGGGTTCCTTTGTATCCCCGAAATGGCGCCGAGGCGCACAGGCACATGCTGTCGCATACCGGCTGCAAGGCGTTAATGGTGAGTCAAAATTATCTGCACGAAGTTGAAGGTATTGATCAACAGGTACCATCGTTGGACAGCGTGCTCGTGAGAGATGATGGTTATGAGGACTGGCTTTCCGCGCAGTCTGATGTACTACCTGATGTTGCTGTCCATCCCGACGACAACTTCATCATTCGTCACACTGGCGGCACAACGGGTCTTTCCAAGGGGGTTGCCTATACCCATCGAGCATGGCTGCACGCCGGCCGTGACTGGTTTTATACATTTCCCCCGGTAGAGCCAGGGGATAAGTGTCTGCACCTTGGGCCAATTTCCCACGGGTCCGGATATCAATATTTGCCGACATTCCTGGCGGGCGGTTGTAATGTCATGATGGATCACTTCGATGCCCAGGAAACGCTGGATGTCATGGAATCTGAAGGCATTGGGTTCATGTTTATGGTGCCGACCATGGCCAATGCAATTGTGCGGGACAACACAGCACGTGGACGTGATTTCCCAAAATTGAAGTGTTTGCTGATCGCTGCGGCACCGATTGCTGACGCAACCACTATCGCCGCCAGGGAGGTGTTTGGCGACGTGCTATATCAAGGCTACGGCCAGACGGAAGTGCTGCCCGTTGCGATGATGGGGCCGTCCCAATGGTTTGCGGATGTGCCGGGTTCTGAACCGCTAAGGGCCTGCGGAATGCCGCTGCCCTTTGCTCAGATACAGATCTGGGATAGTGACAACAACGAGGTGGCAAGGGGCGAGGTGGGAGAGATCGTTGCGAAATCGGACGGCCAGATGGTGGGTTTCTGGGAAAATGAACAAGCGACGGCAGAGCGAATTATTGATGGTTGGGTAAAGACCGGCGACATGGGCCGTATGGACCAGAATGGCTATCTTTATGTGGTCGATCGGTCCGATGACATGATCATTTCAGGGGGTTACAACATCTGGCCAATGGAGTTGGAAAATGTCATTGCTGATCACCCCGAGGTGATTGAAGTGGCGGTATTTGGTGTACCGCATGAGAAGTGGGGTGAATCGCCGGCCGCGGTCTGCGTTGTCGCCGGTGAACACTCGCTGACTGAGCAAGCGGTTATTCAACTTTGCGCAGAAAAGCTGGGATCCTACAAGAAACCGGGTATTGTTAAGTTCACGACAGAAGCGCTTCCCAAAAGCCCGGTGGGCAAAATTATGCGGAAAACTCTGCGTGAGCCC
>JABGVY010000076.1 GCA_018645845.1 Gammaproteobacteria bacterium
AGATAGTCACCAAGGCCAGAGATCGTGGTGTGCATGTCCGCGCCGCCAAGATCTTCCTCATTGGCATCTTCACCGGTTGCCATTTTCGTTAACGCAACACCACCTAGAAATACCTTGGACTGGTTTTTAATGAAGATGTTGTAGTCGCTCATTCCTGGTTGGTAGGCACCACCCGCGGTAGAAGCGCCAAAAACGACAGAAATGGTTGGAATTCGCATCTTTGACAGTTCGGTGATTTCGTAAAATAGCCGGCCGCTTTCTGCAAAATGCCCCTCGGCTCTTTGAATTGCCGCCTCGGGGTCGTCCCCGGCCTCACCTCTGAGGTCAGCCCCGGCGGATTCAACGAACTGGACATAGGGCAACCTGTTTACCCTTGCTATCTCCAGTCCGCGCATTAGTTTTTTCGAATTGAATTGGTTAAATGCACCAGCCCTGACGGATGGGTCATGACCGAGAATAACGCACTCGACATTTTCGATGACCCCTATACCGACTACAAAGCCAGAACCTATGGCGAAAGGAGAGCGCCATGCGGCGAGTGGACTGATTTCCAGGAAAGGGGAGTCCCGGTCCAAAGCGTGAGAGATTCTTTCCCTGATTGGCATTTTGTTTCGGGAGCGAAGCCGTGCAATGGCCTCAGTGCCTCCACCTTCCGAGGCTTCTTCGAGGAGACCATCCAATAGACTCAACATTTTCATCATGTCTGATTTATTGTGCTGAAATTGTTCAGAACGTGTATCTATCTTTGATTCCAGAATTGGCATTGACGTTTTTCCTTTCGTGGGTTGCGCGCCCATGAGTTCATGGTTGAGATAATTAAAAGTACCATAGTTCCTGGCCATAAAAAAACCTTCCGGATGGCTTTTTTTAGAGAGGGTGTAGTGATAGATTGATCAGTCACATGACGAAAAACAGGAAGAAGAGCGATGCCTGAAGCAGGTGTCCAACAGGCCAAAAGTCAGCGAGCGAGAAAGGCAATCTGCGAAGCGGCAATCGATTCGCTTGTGGATGTCGGTTATGCCGAGACATCCTTGAATCGTGTTGCCACGACTGCAGGGTTTTCCAAAGGCGCGCTGCAGCATCACTTTCCTGGTAAGGAAGACCTGGTTGCTGCGACAGTTGATGAACTGCTGGCTCGAACTTTTCGACCGAGGTCAGAACGTGACCGGTCAACAGATGTCGAACAGGAGCTTCTAAGAGCGTGGAATCGATTTATTAACACACCGGCTTATCGCGCGTTGATGGAAATTCTCGGCGCCGCGCGCACAGACAAGGCTCTGCAGAAACGTTTGTCATCAGAATTGGTGGCCTGGGGTAGAAGACTTGATCAACAAACCAGGGATCATTACGAGGCTGTCAGCGGTGATGAAGAAGAAGTGGTCATGTTGTTAAATATGACCAGAAGCTTTATGCGTGGTTTGTTAACGCAGGAACGGTATGGCGTCTCTCGGGAAGAAACGGCACGGTATGTTAGAAAGTGGGTGGAGCTCGTGGCGCCATTGCTTAGATTAAAAGGTTAGATTAAAAGGTTAGATTAAGAGCGTAAGGGCATAAGGGCGTAACGAAAAGGATAGATGGTATGACAGCAACAACAGAAAAAGAGCGACAGGAGTTTCAACAAGAAGTAGCTGCATGGTTTGTAGAAAACAACCCAGGCGACCCTGGGTTTTTGCTGCCGGAAACTTTCATGGAAGTAGGAACGGATGCGCAGTTCGAATATCTCAGGGACTGGCAGCGAAAAGTTTATGAGGCCGGTTTTCTGGGTATGGCGTGGCCGGAAGAATATGGAGGCAGGGGAATGCCTCAGGTGTTTCAGGACATTGCGACACAGGAAATGGCAAGCCAGCGTCTGCCCTTTATGCCGAACACCATTGGATTGAACTGGGCAGGCCCGCTGATCCTCAAAATGGGCAGAGAAGAAGATAAGCAGAAATACATCAAAAATATTCTCAGTGCTGAAGATATTTGGTGTCAGGGGTTTTCCGAACCAGAGGCAGGCTCTGACCTGGGGAACTCGCAGTGTCGTGCAGTGCGCGATGGCGATGATTATGTGATCAATGGATCGAAGATATGGACCAGTTTAGGGAGTTACGCGAAGTACATGATATTGCTGGCAAGAACCTCAACCGGTGGTGCTAACAAGTACGCAGGTTTGAGTTATTTCCTGGCGCCAATGCATGTTGAAGGAATAGACCCAAAGCCTATTCAAAAATTGACCGGTGAATACGGTTTCTGCCAAACCTATTTTGACAACGCGCGGATTCCCGCCGATTGCCTGATGGGTAGCGAGGGTGAAGGCTGGAATATAGCGATGGTCACTCTAACCTTTGAGCGGGGAGCAACGGGTGGTCAGGCTGGCGGGATAGCGTCTATGGAACTCAATATCAACGATGTTGTTGAGCTGTCGAGGCGAGCAATGAGAAATGGAAAACCGGCGATAGAAGATCCACACATTCGCAGTCAACTGGTACAACTTATTACTGAATCAAGAGGCAACCAATTGATGGCTGCTCGCGCAAAAATTCCTGCTCTCGCCACCGACTGGCCGACGGCGGTCCCAATGTCTGGAAAACTGAGAGGTTCTGAGCTGAAAAGGAGAATGTGTCAACTAGCGGTATCACTGCAGGGCGCGAATGGGGCACGTTTTGTTTCCGAGCAAGCCATCGACGGCGGCAAGTGGCAACGTTCCTACTTCAATTCTTTTAGCGGCACGATTGGCGGCGGAACATCTGAAATTCAACACAATATTGTCGGCGAGCGCGTGCTTGGTCTGCCGAAAAGTTAGGGGTTGAAGAATGAGTAGTCAGATAACGTTTAGCGATGAGCAGACAATGCTGCTTGATACGGCGACAGAGTTTTGTCGCAAACATTCCCCTATTGAAACTGTGCGAGCCCGGTTAGATGCGGATCAAATTGATGCCACAACCTGGAAGGAAATAACAGACCTGGGTTGGTTGGGTATCAATGTTCCGGAAGAATTCGGTGGTCTGGGACTGGGGTTGTCGTGCGTGGTTCCGGTTGCCGAGAGTATGGGGAGATACCTGATGGGTACTCCTTATAATGGTGCAATAACCGCCAGTGAATGCCTGGCCACGTCGGGAAGTCGCGAGCAAAAAGAAGAATGGTTGCCGAAAATTGTTTCCGGTGCCATAGGGGCTATGGCGCTTATAGAAACTAACGGCAGTTGGATTTTGGACCAGATAGAAGCACAGGCTATAGCGAGCGAGGATATGTTTGAGCTATCCGGGACCAAGTGCTTTGTTACGGATGCAGATGCTGCGGATTTTTATATCGTGTCAGTTAACGTTGAAGCGAAGGCGAGGTTGGCTCTGGTTAAGCGGGAACAGATACCAGAGGGTAATCTGCACAGGGAAATTGTGATCGACGAGACTCGTCGAAGTTATCAGCTCGATCTGGATGGAATAATGGTGCCCGTTGATCAGTTGTTGGAAGGAAGTGATTTTCAGGCCATAGAGTTTGCATCACTTCTGCTTCTTTCAGCGGAGATCACAGGTGGCCTGGTAGGCTCGATCCATACCATCGTCGAATACCTGAACACCCGGAGGGCGTTTGACAAAGTAATTGGTAGTTACCAGGCGCTTAAGCACCCAACAGTAAAGATATTGCTTGACCTGGAAGCCTCGCGGTCGCATCTCTATCATGCGGCGACTGTTTTGGCGGACGATAATGCTGGTGAGGCCGAAATAGCGCTTCGAATGGCGAAGGCGCATGGGTCGGCGGCGTTTGCTTTTGCTGGTGACAGGGCAGTCCAGTTCCATGGTGGGTTCGGGTTCACCTACGAATGTGATGCCCAGTTGTACCTGCGTCGAGCTTTATGGTGCCAATATCAATTTGGTGATGAGGCTTATCATCGTCAATTGTTGGAACCCATATTGTTGGATTAGGTGTTGTTGGATGAGGTGTTGTTGGATCAAGCGAGTTAGAGAATTGCGGGGACTGTCATGAGAATTCTAACGTCAATATCTGGGCGCGACCTGAATGATATCGGTGGTGTGTGTCATAACCTTGAAAAGCTTGGGTTTACGGATCTTTCTGCGCAGGAAAACAAGCAGGATGCTTTTCTCCCGCTGGCAATTGCTGCAACAAACTCTGAGGCTCTCCATTTAAGAACCAGCGTTTCCATCGCTTTCGCCCGATCACCCATGTCCAGTGCGATGCTGTCATGGGATATCCAGGCGGCATCGAAGGGTCGGTTTACCCTTGGTCTTGGCAGTCAGGTGAAAGGTCATAATGTCAGGCGGTTCAGTGTGCCGTGGAGTCCGCCGGCACCAAGAATAAGGGAGTATGTTCAGTCAGTAAGAGCGATCTGGGACTGCTGGGAAAACGGCACCAGGCTCGATTACCAGGGTGATCATTACCAGTTTTCGCTCATGACGCCTAACTTTACACCAGAACCGCTGGGGACCCCGGTGCCAAAAATTCAGATCGCGGCCGTAGGCCCGGCGATGATGAAGGTTGCGGCTGAAGAATGTGATGGGGTCATGCTGCACGGTTTTTGTACCCGTAAATACCTGCAGGAAAGAATCATGCCCAGGCTAGAGAAAGGACTTGAGCGTGCTGGAAGAAGCCGGGATCAATTTGAAATATCAGGCGGCGGATTTGTGGCGACGGGACCAGATGATGAAGCCGTACAGAAACTATTTGAGTGGGTGAGAATGCGTATTGGGTTTTATGGCTCGACACCAAGTTACTGGCCGGTGTTTGAGGTGCATGGTCTTCAGGATCTTGGTTTAAAACTGAATGAAATGTCCAAGAAAGGGCAGTGGGACGAGATGACAAAAGAAATCTCTGATGATGTTGTACATCTTTTTGCCGCAGTCGGTCGTCATGATGAACTGGTTGGTGCCCTCACAGACAGGTTTGGTGGTATGACGGATATTGTAGGCCTGCCAGAGGATACACCGCAGGACGTGATCCAGGAGGTGCTGTCTATTTGAGCTCTCTAAGATTGAAGAACGTCTAGCAATCCCGTATCGTCTGCACCCTCTTGGATTTGACTTAGGAAACGCTTAAAACACATGGAAGAACACTACCGCTCCATTTTGGAAATGATTGGCGAGGATCCTGGCCGCGGTGGCTTGCGGGACACGCCCGCGCGGGCCTCAAAGGCAATGAGTTTTCTGACCCGGGGTTACAGTGAAACTCTTGAGCAGGTCGTGAACGACGCGCTGTTCGACTCAGAGACGAGCGAAATGATCCTGGTTCAGGATATTGAGCTCTACTCAATGTGTGAACATCATATGCTTCCCTTTATCGGCAAGTGTCACGTGGCCTATGTGCCTACGGGAAAAGTTCTGGGGCTATCCAAGGTGGCCAGAATTGTAGACATGTACGCTCGCAGACTGCAGATTCAGGAAAACCTTACAAAACAGATTGCTGAAGCCATCCAGACGGTTACAGATGCCTCAGGAGTCGGGGTTATCATCGAAGCACAGCATATGTGCATGATGATGCGCGGTGTTGAAAAACAGAACTCCAAGATGAAAACTTCAGTCATGCTGGGAAGTTTTAGGGATAACCAAAGTACACGAATGGAATTCCTTTCCCTTATCTCCAGTTAGGGGAACACTGCTGGAGCGGTCTTTTGCCTGGCGACAACGCGCGCAAGCGCGGACGAAAACCACGAATATGGTCGGAATTCCTATCTTTTTGCGTCAGGGGTTGACGCTGGCATCGCCGGAAAAGACCCTCGTGAGAAATCTTCCGCTGTAAACATCCTTAAAACCCACGCTCGAACTTGTATATAATGCCGCTCCAACTCAGGAGTTAGTCATGCCAGGCAGTAATATTGGTGAAATGTTCAAGGTGACGACCTTTGGCGAAAGCCATGGTCCC
>JABGVY010000105.1 GCA_018645845.1 Gammaproteobacteria bacterium
ACCGAGGCTAAAATTTCAGAAAAGCTGGACTATCTTCGCAAGCAAAATGAAAACAGCGAGTTTCAGCGATATAAGAAGGATAACTAGTGGTGGGTTCAGCGATGGGAACACTTACGGCGATTGCCCTGGGCGGGGCTCTTGGTTCGGTTGCACGCCATGGAATGACGGTCTATTTTGATGACCTGCTTGGCCGTGACTTCCCCTATGGGATTTTCATCGCGAATATTGTCGGCTCCGCTGCAATAGGTGTCCTCTTTGTGCTAATTCTTGAGCGAGGTCTGTTATCAGAGGTCTGGCGGTCGCTTCTGATGGTGGGCTTCCTGGGGGCATTTACTACTTTCTCGACTTTTTCCCTGCAAACGATTGGCCTGCTGCAGGAAGGAAGATTGTTTACCGCTACAATCTATACGATCGGAAGTGTGCTGCTCAGCATTACCGCAGCCTACCTGGCGATAGTCTCTACTCGAACGCTTTCCAGTTAACGGTCATTGCGATCATCTGGTAAGATGGCGTCCCTTCAAAACACCCAGATCAAGACACCATGCTGGACCCAAAACTTATTCGACATGAACTGGAGGCTATAGCCGCACGGCTGCTCACTAAAGGCTTTGAGCTGGACGTCCAACTGGTCCAATCCCTTGAAGACCAGCGCAAAGGCTTGCAGGTTGAGACCGAAGAGCTTCAGGCAACGCGTAACATGCAGTCAAAGGCGATAGGCCAGGCTAAGTCGAAGGGAGAGGATATCCAGCCATTACTGGACGCTGTAGCGAACCTTGGTGACCAGCTGAATAGCAAGAAGCAGGAACTGGAGGTGGTTCAATCCCGTCTGAATGAACTCCTTATGACCATTCCCAATGTGCCTGACGCCTCGGTTCCTGTAGGAAAGAGCGAGGAAGACAATGTTGAAGTCAGGAACTGGGGAGATCCGACTGAATTCACCTTCGCTGCCAAGGATCATGTGGACATTACTGCTGCCTCAGGAAAAATGGGATTCGAAGAAGCAACCAAAATAACCGGCTCACGCTTTGTAACACTGCGTGGGCAACTGGCACAGCTTCAGCGTGCCTTGACTCAGTTCATGCTGAACGTACACACCATTGAACACGGGTATGAGGAAATCTACGTTCCCTACATCGTCAACAGGGAGTCTCTTACTGGTACGGGGCAATTACCCAAGTTTGAAGAAGACTTGTTTAAACTCGAGGACGAACGCGATTTTTACCTGATTCCTACCGCAGAGGTGCCAGTCACTAATATGGTGCGCGACGAGATCCTTGACGCCGCCGCGCTGCCTCAAAAATACGTGTGCCATAGCCCATGCTTTCGAAGTGAAGCAGGCAGCTATGGAAGGGACACCCGAGGTATGATTCGCCAGCATCAGTTCGAAAAGGTTGAATTGGTGATGATGGTGAGGCCTGAAGATTCCTGGGCAGCTCTGGAGGAACTGGTCGCAAATGCAGAGGCCATTTTGCAGAAACTTGGCCTGCCATACCGAGTGGTCAATCTTTGTGGCGGCGATCTTGGGTTCGCTGCCGCCAAGACGTACGACCTGGAGGTGTGGCTGCCGGGTCAGGGCAAGTATCGTGAGATATCATCCTGTAGTAATTTCCTTGATTTCCAGACGCGGCGGATGCAGGCCCGATGGCGTAACCCGGAGACAGGTAAACCCGAACTTATGCATACAATAAATGGTTCCGCTTTAGCTGTCGGGCGAACGCTGGTTGCACTGCTGGAAAACTACCAGCAGGAAGACGGGTCCGTTCGTATTCCGCAGGCGCTGCAGTCTTATATGGGCGGCGAGACAGTTATCTCACTAGAGAGCTAGAACTATGCGCTATCTGCCGTTGCATTTTGATCTTCAGGGTCGAGACGTGCTTGTGGTGGGTGGCGGCGAAATTGCACGTAGAAAAATTGAACTGCTCCTGCGTAGTGGCGCACACATTACCGTTGTCGCGCCGGAGATCTCTGACCCGGTTGCAACTATCTTGCCGGAAAACGTCCACTCCCAGCACGCAAGTACCTATGATCCTGAGTTTCTGCCTGGCAAATGCCTGGTCGTTGCAGCGACCGACGATGGGGCGGTGAATGAAGCGGTCTCCAGGGACGCCAAGAGCTTGGGCATTCCTGTCAATGTCGTTGATTCACCAGAACTCTGCACCGTAACTTTTCCTGCCATCATCGACAGGGAACCTCTTGTTATCTCTGTTGGCAGTGCTGGTTTAGCGCCGGTTCTCACCAGATTTGTTCGAGAACTGATTGAGAGAACATTGCCGGAAAGAATCAGCCTGCTCGCCGAGTATCTGGGCTCAAGGCGACCTGACCTGAAAAACAGCCTAACCGACATCGAGTCCCGACGACGCCGCACGGAAGCCTTTATGGAGTCTCCGGGAGCCGAACTTGCGATGTCAGGTGAGAGAGAAAAAGCGGATGCTTACCTTTTTGCAGACGACAGCTGTAGCATTGCTGGCGAGGTTTATCTTGTTGGTGCCGGTCCCGGTGATCCTGACCTACTCACGCTTCGAGCGCTTCAACTGATGCAGAAAGCTAATATTGTGCTGTATGACAATCTGGTTTCTCCCCAAGTGCTGGACCGTGTGCGTAGGGATGCCACACTGGAGTTTGTTGGCAAGCGCTCTGGATATAAGTCGACAAGCCAGGAAGATATTAATGACCTATTGGTCAGGCTTGCGCGGGAAGGAAATCGAGTGCTTCGATTAAAAGGTGGAGATCCTTTTATCTTTGGCCGGGGTGGTGAAGAAATTACGGCGCTTATTGAACAGAATATTCCTTTTCAGGTTGTTCCTGGTATCACTGCAGCCTCTGGTTGTGCAGCTTATGCGGGTATTCCACTGACGCATCGCGAATTATCCCAAAGCGTTCGCTTTGTGACAGGGCACCCAAAGAATGGTCAGGTCGACCTTGCCTGGAAGGAACTTTCGCATGCGAACGAGACAGTTGTTTTTTATATGGGCCTTGGGGGACTGGCGAGTATTTGCCAGCAACTTGTTGCTCATGGCAGGAATTCAGGCACTCCGGTCGCAATTATTTCGAAGGGAACGACGCCAGAACAGCAGGTATTGAAGGGGACGCTGGAAACTATCACGGGCCTTGCTGCCCGAACCCAAGTGCAGACGCCCACGTTGATAATAGTGGGAGAAGTCGTGGATTTTAATCGCAGTTAGGTGGTTTGGGCAGGCCAGCTATTTTCGCAATGTGTTTTAATGGTTTACCGGTAAACAGTTTCATTAGATGGATGCTGTTACCCTTGCTCTCCCCGAAGGCTTCCCGGATTTTAGTGACAAGAACCCGGTTAGCGGGAAACAAGCGATAATTTTCATAGTAATCGCGCACCAGGTGAATGACTTCCCAATGATCTTCGCTGAGTGTAACTCCATCCAGTTCTGCCAGGTGCTCGGCGATGGCTGGATTCCAGTCATCTGTGTTCCTCAGGAAGCCTTCCTTGTCAGTCTCGGGGTTGCTGGTCATGGCTAAAACCACGAGCAGACTTTGTCCGCCTCTGTGCACAGGTGCACAAAATCATCGTAATCGATCACTTCAGTTTGGGCCGCCAGGAGACCACGCAACCCCCTTGCATCAACATCACAACGGATTGCGAAAACCGAAAAGGGTAGGGACTGCAGCCCCAGATAGACACCGTCTTCCAGCAAAATGATTTTGTCATCCTCTGCCACCAGATTGTCACATAACCCAAGTGCCGATACTTTATTGATTGTGTGCACGATCATTAGAAGTTCAGCACCTTGTCGTGGTTGCGAATAAATGCCTGCATGCCTGCGGCATTCAGGGTCTCAACCTCGATCAAAAAGTCATCTTTGTTAAGGCCTCGAGCGACCAGGTCGGGTTCGGAGCAGGCGATACCAGTAACCCCATAGTCCTTTAGTGCGCCAAAACTCAATGAGAAATTTTTTGTACCCAAATCGTCAGTCGACTGACCAGAAACCAATTGCATCAGCCCATCACCGACAAACAGAACACTGCATGTGGTGAAGGCGGAACCCATCAGCAGCGCATCCAGGCCTTCCTGGGCATTGATGCTGCCGTGTGGTGGGCGGGAAAACACAAACAGAATTGAGCTCACCTCACACTCCGAATGTGACGACGCGATCTGCGCTGATCGATGCGTCGATGAGTTGGCCGAGTCCGGATATGGTGAATCCAGATGCTAAATTACTGCCCGATTTTTCATACCGGTTTGCTTCGGTCTCGTCCATAACTCCCCGGCGTAAGCACGAAGCGATACAGGCAATCAGTTCAATATTGTTCCCGATCCCGAATTCCTGCCACTGTTCGCTAATCGGGGCTTCATCCTGAGGTGGTGCAATTAGGCTGTTCGCGGTATGAACGCCATCGTGATAGAAGAACACCCGATTGATACTGTGACCGGATTCCAACACAGCCCTGGCGAATTTCAGGGCAGACAGGCACGCCTCACTGGAATAGGGAGCGCCGTGTACCACCATAGCGAAGTTCATCGGTCAGCAGACGCAAAAAAACCCTGACATGAGACGCATGACAGGGTTTTTTTAAGGGTAAATATCTTAATCGTTGCTAAACCCTACAAGATGTAAAAGGGCGGTGAAAAGGTTAAAGATACTCAGGTAGAGCGAAACAGTCGCCATGACGTAATTGGTTTCACCACCGTTGATGATACGACTGGTGTCAAACAGAATAAAACCTGACATGAGAATGACAATCGCCGCTGAAATGGCAAGGTGCAGTCCTGATATTTCCCAACCCATCATGCTGCCCACGAACAACAGAATGATGCTGCCAATGACAACCCACATGCCGGTCATCAGGAAGCCTGACATATATGAGAAATCCTTCTTCGTTGTCAGGACGTAGCCAGACAAGGAAAAGAAAATCATTCCGGTCAGTGCGAGTGCCGTGAGGACCACCTGAGTTCCGCCGGCGGTCTGCATATGAAAGTTCAGGATTGGCCCAAGCGAGAACCCGAGAATACCAGTGAAAGCAAAAACAAGGGCGATACTCCATGCGCTGTTGCGCATCTTATTAATCGCAAACAGCAGTCCGAATGCGACAATAAGGGGGATCCAGCCCATGTAGGGCGCATTAATCGCCATAGCAACACCGGCCATCATTGCGCTGAAAACCAGCGTCATGGATAGCAGCATGTAGGTACTTCGAAGTACCTTATTTGTAGAACTAGCCGCAGTTTGTTGGCCTGTTACAAATTGTGCGTCTGCCATTGAAAACTCCTTGTTAAAAACTGAATTGCTGAAATTTTACGTTACTCCCTACCAAAAGCAAGCTGAACAAGCTTGGATAACCGATTCCATACCCCCGTAAAATAAGCGGTTATCCAGCTGCTATTCAGCGGTGTTATACCTTTTTTGAACGAAGTAGCACCCAAAGGTTTTGGTTAACTACTGTCGTCGTTTGGTCAGGGTTTAGACTGATGGAGAATGGTGGTTGGGCGTGTTTTTTTTGGTGGTTCGGCTTGATTTTGCTGGCTGACGGCTGTCATTCGGCTATCTGATCCAATAGTGTCCATTCTAAGGGAATGTTGTCCTCGACAAGTCTGGTAATACTAATGCAGTGCACGCCATGCTCTTTGCCGACGGCTTGTGCGAACTCGGAGGTGTCGTTAGTTCTAGCAAAAATCAGTGCGTTATTGTGTTTCTGCTTTATCCATAGCGCGGTTCGCAGATTATTGGCCGAATCGCTTGTACCCATAATCACCACGGGTTCGCCGCGACTTAAATTGATGTCGCCGGTTAGTTTTCGCCAAACGTCAGGATGGGTTGTATCGCCTTGATATATCTTGCGTTCGTAAAAGAGGTCATGTTTTTGTTGTTCATCAACGATTTGCACGCGGCGATGCGCCTCTATGTCGACAATCGCCACTAAATCAATTTCATCTCCGGCGTTCATCTGCAGTTCTTC
>JABGVY010000141.1 GCA_018645845.1 Gammaproteobacteria bacterium
AGGCGCAGGTGCGGGCGCAGTGATGGGTACGGCGCGGCGCAACGACCAGAAGCGCAGTGAAGCACAAGCTCAAAAAAACTGGGAGCAAGAGCAGACGGCTATTTATACGCAAAACCGCAATCTATACAATCGTAACTATAGTGCCTGCCTCGAAGGTAAGAACTACACCGTTCGCTAAAGGCCTCAACAACGAATACCCATAAAGGTCTTGTCTACTGATTACTGATAGCCATCAGCCAATGACAAACGCCTCAAGCCCTGTTGCTGTCCGACAAGAAAATGTAGATAGCTGCCGCACGTCGGCGGCATCTCTTTTGGCATAACCGAACCAGCGGCCAATGCTGCTTGTTAGGGCGATCTAAGACGGTATCAACCCTAGGATTAGCAATGATTATTAAGATCACTCCCCCAAATAAATTCGCGCGGGCTATGATACTCGGCGGGATGATTCTTCTTTCCGGTTTTTTTTCATCCACAGCATGGTCGATCAATAACCAGGTCGAATCCAATCTACCAGCAACCGATTCTTCCAGCAGCTCGCAGCTCATCCCCTATGCTTTTTTTAACGGCGATGTTGGCGGCGCAGTCGCCGCAGCATGGATTAGCAAAGGCGTCCTGCAGGAACAGGCAAGCACCGTTGCCAACGTCTGGGTCGGTTCAGAGGGCGCCTATCAGCTCTTTCTCTCCAACAACAATATCCAGTTACCGTTTTCGGACCGCCTGTTTGTCGATTCAGTTTTCATGTATTCGAATTGGGAGGAAGTGGATTCCTATCAAAATGGCAACCCTAACTTTCCAAATGAAATAGCAGGGTCAAACGACTCCGACGAAGACAATTCTGTTTCGGCGACTGGCGAAGACCTGTTTGGGTATATTTCGTTGCGTTATCTGCTGCCAATCGGCGACGGACGCGGAGACCCTATCCATACCTTTAAGCTAAGCGATGGACTACTGATGCCTGGCTTTGAGGCAGGCGGCGGACCATGGAACCCACTTAAGTCTGGTCGCACAACATTGGAGCTTCGCCCCTTCTACCGGGACCAGGATTTTGAAAGTGATGACACAGGCGAGCCTTTTAGAAACAAAACCTCTGGCGTGAAGTTTATTCTGGAATACGATAATACGGATTGGTACAACAACCCCACCCGGGGCTCTCGGCAAGAACTTACCATCGCGCGGGACTGGGGCGCGCTGGATGAATCACCCACCTGGACAGCCATTCAGTTTCGTCACTCCCAATTTTTCAATCTGGGGGAAACCAAAAAAGCCAGACAACGCGTTCTAGCGCTAGACTTTTGGACGTCCGATCTACCCACCTGGAATTCTTCTCATACTGATAAGAACGGTCGTGAGGTTTTTCACCGCGCACCCTTGTTTGAAGGCTCTACCCTTGGCGGGCTGTTAAGGCAACGCGCGTACGCGAACGACCGGTTTCACGATCGATCCGCCATCAACTACAGCCTGGAGTACCGGTATACGCCCAGATGGAATCCAATGCCAGAGATACCCTTGATTAACAATTTGTATATTCCCTGGTGGCAATGGGTCGCATATGTCGAGGTCGGAAGGGTCGCCGATAACTGGAGCGTCAGTGATCTACACAAAGACATGAAAGTCAGTGTTGGTGGCGGTATACGTGCCCTGGTTTCAGGTCTGATTATACGGGTAGACGCAGGCGTGTCGGACGAGGGCGGCGAAATCCAAATGTTTTTTAACCACCCCTTCTAATGGCTAGCATGCTCGCTAGCCAGTCCTAGTTTACTGCCTTGACGACTTCCCTTACCAGGTCCCATTGATTGAATCCCTCCTTGCTATAGTCGAGTCCTCGCCTGACAATCACAAGATCGTGGGAGGGAACAACAATAACAAACTGCCCGCGGGCGCCTGCCGTTGCGTAGGCCGACCGGGGAACATCATCACGATCATCAGATACCAGCCACCACTGTCCACCATAGAAGTTCCCCAATTTTGAGGTAGAGGGTGCGGGAGCGCGAACAAACGCTATCCAGTCTTCCGAAATGATCCGCTCACCCTGCCATACACCGCCCTGTGCATATAAAAGCCCAAACCGAGCAAGGTCCCGGGTGTTGGTATAGACCTGAGAGCTCAGAACAAAATCATGGAAACGATCTGTGCCAATCAGCGTCCTGTTCATACCAATCCTGTCCAGCAATGCGCGCCGAGGAAACATCTGGTGAACCTTATCGTCGCCGAGTGCCAATTTCATCGCGTAGACGGAGAGCAGCGTGTCGAAGTTTTCGTAGTCCCAGTAGGTGCCGCGCTCGCGGACCAAACCACGGTCCC
>JABGVY010000227.1 GCA_018645845.1 Gammaproteobacteria bacterium
CCCGAGGAGTATGACCAGTTGATTTATGATCTGGCTAACTTCCTACATTACACGGCAGATCCCAGCCGCTTGGAACGAGAACGAATAGGAATCTACGTTCTTCTCTTCCTGGCGTTCTTCTTTGTCTTCACTTGGCTGCTGGGCCGAGAGTACACGAAAGAACAGCATTAAACTCCAGTGTCGTACCAATAGGTATGGCACCCACTTAACATCTAACCTAGTAAGGGGTGAAGAATGGGCGTAGTAGCCAAGCATTCATCAATGATTTTTTATTCTGACGGCCATGACCATTACAGCCAGAGAGTTCGTCTTGTTTTGGCCGAAAAAGGCGTTGCAGTTGAGATCATCGAGGTTGAGCCTGGCAGCATGCCTGAGGACCTGACCGGTCTGAATCCATACAACTCCCTGCCAACACTGGTAGATCGTGATCTCGTGCTCTACGAATCACAAGTCATCATGGAATATCTGGACGAACGATTCCCGCACCCACCCCTGTTGCCTGTCTACCCGGTAGCGCGAGCGCAGAGCCGGTTGTTTATTTACCGGATCCAGAGAGACTGGTGTGGTTATGTCGACACGATAGTTGCGGGCAGATCAAAAGATACAGTGATTGACCGGGCGCGGAAAGAGCTTCGTGAAAGTCTGGTTGCGATTGCGCCAGTCTTTGCTGACAAGCCATTTTTTATGAGCGAAGAATTCACCCTGGTGGACTGTTGTGTCGCTCCCATTTTGTGGCGTTTACCTGCCCTTGGAATTGATTTGCCTCCCAAACATGGCAAAGCCATTCAGGATTATATGGACAGGATATTTGAGCGGGATGCATTCCAGGCTTCACTCAGTGAAGCAGAGCTCGATATGCGGGACTAGTTGCAGGTCATCCTGCTTGATTGATCGCCTATGAATTCATCTGTCCCCTACCTGATTCGAGCGATCAATGAATGGATCCTCGACAATAACTGCACACCATACATGGTCGTTGATGCGACCATGGATGACGTGTCGGTGCCTCTCGCGCACGTCAAGGATGGTCAGATTGTTTTGAATATCGGTCCACAGGCCATCAGGAACCTGAGTATCTCGGGTGAATACATAATGTTCAGTGGGCGCTTCGCCGGCATCGCACATGAAGTTTATGCGCCCATTGGTGCTGTGATGGGTATCATTTCCAAAGAGAATGGCGAGGGTATGTGGTTTCCGCGTGATGAAGAACCTGAGCCAACGCCGGACGGCCCCTCGCCAGGAGATCTACCATTAGAAGGTTCATCATCCGATGGATCATCTGCAGAAGTGACAGGCAAGAAACCAAAGAAAGGCCCTCCTTCTTTAAAAGTCGTTAAGTAGGGTAATTTCCGGTTTTTCAGCGGGTAGTATGAATCAGTTTATATACTCAAAAACCTTTACGATTTTTTGTACACCCTGAATATCTCTGGCTATATCTACAGCTGCGTCAGCTTCTGCGCGGGTGAGTAAACCCATCAGGTAAACCACGCTGTTTTCGGTGACGACTTTTATTCGGGTCGCGTCGGAGGACTCTGCTGCTGATAATGCAGATTTCACTTTCGTTGTCAGCCAGCTGTCGTTGGTTCGGGACAGGAGAGTTGTTTTTCCGGCTACAGTGAGCTCATTATGAACCTTGCGCACGTTCCGCAATGGTTCAACCTGCGCAGAGGCGATGGGAATAAGGTCTGCAGACGAAACTTGCCCGGTTAGCAGCACAATACCATCAAAACTGGTGACGTTAATATTGGCGTCTGCTAATCCAGGGTTAACATTCTTGATGCGTTTTTTAGCGAGTGATTCGTTTCTTGAATCATCGAAGGCTTCGCTGACCGAATTCACCGTGCAACTTGTTGTCAGGAATAGTGCCAGGATAAGAACGAGAAAATGCATAATACTTCACTTTATAAATCGCTATTTCAGTCTAGTGTAAATGCGCCGGGTATCCAATCAATCTGTTTTCCTATTGATACAACATCGAATCGATAGTTCTCCCATTTATGACCGGAAGTCTGAAGATATCGTTTAGCTGTATTAATAATTTTTGTTTGCTTGGAGTAGGTGACTGAGTCTGCGCCAGAACCGTAGTCGGAATTTTGTCGGAGCCTGACTTCGACAAACACCAGCAGGTCCTTTTTTTCCATGATCAGGTCAATCTCTCCTGTTTTCCATGAATAGTTGCGAATGACCGTGGAAAAGCCCTTTTTCAGAAGATGGCTTTCAGCCCGGGTTTCCGCCCGTCTCCCGGCTTCTCGCGTAGTCAACGGTGTTGGCTACAGAGCTGCATCGAATATCATGGGAACTGTGCTCACCTTGCCATCCCGGAATTGCGCCCACATCAGGGAGCGGTTCACGATGTTGTCTTTGTTGAGTGTAAGAATGCCGGTCGCGCCGAAAATTTTCTCTTCAGGAAATTCCTTCAACTGTTGAAGGCGGGGGTAGAGCCTGTGGACGTCCACGCCAAGGGCGTAGAACGGCGCAAGCTGACTGCTGGCGCCACTCCAGGTGTCAACAATGAGTTGTTTTGTACTGTCGTCGTTAGTTAGTTTCCAGGGGATATCGCAAAAACGGATGCCGTTCATGTCAATAGCATTTATCCGCGAGTCGGTGCCAATATGAACATGGGACGTCGCGTACACAGGGATATCCTCCGCATAAAAGAATGCCAGGGTTGGGTTAATGCCCCGTGCCTGCGTTGCGTTTGAAAGCAGGAATACAAAGTCGATGTCCTGGCGGCGGCGCGCAGTGAACTCGAACCGTTCTCCCGTAATTCGGCGTAGGCTTGCGGCTCGCTGTTCACTTGAATCGACATTGAGCAGTGATTTAATCAAATCAGAATAGTCGCGTTGGTCTGTAAACCTGGCGCTATCCACGATTAAACCGCCGCGGTCGGTGAAACTTTCTGTGAAGGCTTTGAGGTTGCGGTCACCCCATTCGCTGTCAGGTGCGACGATAAGCCCTTTTAAAAGTCCCTCTCGGGATACCTGTTCCGCCACCTGCCTGGATTCGTCCTCCGGGGCCAGCCCGAACTGATATAGGTTCGGATTGATCTCGCCATTTAACGTCCGGTTAAGCGCGATGACAGGAACTTTCAGGGGTAGTCTCGAGACTTTTGTGACTTTTGCTCTATCTAGTGGGCCGATGATCAGTTCCGCTCCGCCGGCAACAGATCTGGAAATAATGTCCAGAATATCATCGCCAGTTGAGTCGTAGATTTTCAGGCTGGAATCGGGTGTTAACTGATAATGCGCAGCAATATATCCATCACGGATTGCGCGACCGATCGCGCCAAGTTTGCCATTAAGCGGCAGAATCAGGGCAATGTTCTCTGGTCGTTCCTCGACGATTCGTGAAAGCATTTGCAGAGATGCAGGAACGATGACCGCTGCGGAATGGTTTGGCCACGCCTGCCGCCATTTTTTAAGCGCGTTCAGTTGCCGCAGGGGATCATCCTGGAATCTCTTGGTCATTGCAGCGAGAGACAACCACCCTCTCATTTCGCTGGTAATGCTTTGCTCCGCCTGCTGCTGGAGTGTTTTCTCTGAGAGCTGTAGCAGGGTTGAAAAAATAGTTTCGTGATTTCCAGGTCGCTCGTCCGGAGGCAAGAGGCGATTGATGTAGATGAGTTCCCGGGCACTGGCCAGGTAGCTTCGTCCTAGTAGATAGCCCCTTGCCCTCAGTTTTCCAACTCTGACCTGCATTCCTGTATCCAGGCGAATATTTTGGAATCTTTGGTCCTGCAGAATACGAATAGCCCGCAGAGGGTTGTCATTGGCCAGGGCTACCTCGGCGGCAAAATAAGAATAATCCCGTGTAGAGTTTGTTGAGACGTATGGAGACTTGATGGAATTTATGATTCGACCGGCAAGGGCGATGTCGCCTCGCTCTATCGCGATGGCTACTGCATTTAATTTTAACTCGGTAGACTTAGGGGGCTGGGACCTACCAGCTTCCAGTAATAGTCGATCAATACCCCTGTGTTCATTGAGCAGGGGTTGTCCACCCGGTGAAGAGGTATCTTTAACCGTCGGCGCAGTGCATGCGCTAACGGCAAGAATAAAGGCCAGAGGGAGAGAAAGAACCGCTAATTTGTTCATGTCACTTCAGCTACACTAGTGCCCCGGAATTATCCCACAAGTTGTACTGTTGTTGTGTGAACTTCTGCCTGTAAAGGCAAACGAATTTTCCTGAAGAACGGTGATAAATTGTCGACCTTATATGTAGTAGCAACGCCCATTGGCAATCTGGGTGATATCTCACAACGAGCTTTAGAGGTGCTCAGCTCTGTCGATGTTATTGCCGCTGAAGATACCCGACATACCGGCAAGCTGCTATCGGAGTTTTCCATATCGTCGAAGCTGATTGCGTTACATGACCACAACGAAGATCAGTCAACCGCCAGAATCATTCAGATGCTGAAGGGCGGGCAGCGCATTGCGATTGTTTCTGATGCCGGAACCCCTCTCATCTCGGATCCCGGATACCATTTGGTCAATCAATGTTTATGCCTGGGATTTGATGTCGTCGCAGTGCCTGGTCCGAGTTCCGTCACTGCTGCGCTCAGCATTGCGGGGATGCCAACTAACAGGTTTTCGTTTGAGGGGTTTGTCCCTGCCAAAAATGTGGCGCGAAGGGAATTCCTGTCAAATCTAAAGTTCGAAACAAGAACCCAGGTTTTCTTTGAGTCGCCCCATCGAATCAATGAAACCCTTCGTGCAATGGCAGATATCATGGGGCCGGAACGCCGGTTGAGTCTCTGCCGGGAGTTGACCAAAACATTTGAGCAGGTGGTATTGGGTACCATTGGTGAGATTTTGGAACAGGTTGATTCAGGAGCTATTCCTTCAAAGGGAGAGTTCGTCCTTGTTTTGCGCGGAAGTGACGAGGTGCTGGCGGTGGACGCTGACCACCTGCTTCAAACCCTATTGGCCGAGCTTTCCCCCTCCAGGGCTGCATCGGTCGCAGCGAAAGTAACGGGTTTGTCCCGGTCAGAGCTTTACGATCGTGCAATGGATCTGAAAAAGGGAGTAGATCCGGCTTGAGCGTAGAGGCGCCAGAGAGTAGTCTTCGCCGCAGGAGTCGGCCAGGCAATCGCCCCAGCGCAAGTGAGGGAGGAAAGTCCGGGCTCCAAAGGGTAGAGTGCCAGGTAACGCCTGGGAGGCGCGAGCCTACGGAAAGTGCAGCAGAAAATAAACCGCCTGTTTTTCATTCGTGAAAGGCAGGTAAGGGTGAAATGGTGCGGTAAGAGCGCACCGCGCGGCCGGTAACGGGCGTGGCAGTGTAAACCCCACTCGGAGCAAGACCAAATAGGAATCCGCTAATCGTGACCCGCGATGGGATTCGGGTAGGTCGCTATA
>JABGVY010000072.1 GCA_018645845.1 Gammaproteobacteria bacterium
ATCCCATCGGATGCTGCAGAACATGCACAACCAACTGACACACCAGGCTACGCATGATGACTTAACGGGCTTGATTAATCGTAAAGAATTTTCCAAGGAGCTTAAGTCGGCGCTGGATGTGGCCAAGCGCAATGACAGTATCAATTTGTGTGCCTCCCTGGATCTTGACCAGTTCAAGGTTATAAATACCGCGGGAGGCCCTGCTGCTGGAGACAAACTGCTGATTACCGTCGCAAGGATGCTGGAAGACAAACTGAGCACCTTCGGTGCCAAAGTAGCAAGGTTAGGAGGCGATGAGTTTGGACTGCTTGTTAATGACTGCGGCCCTGAGGTTGGTGCGGCGCTGAGCAAGGAAATTTTAGATTCAGTCAAGGCGCTTCGCTTTGAGTGGGAGGGTGATGTGTTCTCCCTGACAGTCAGTATTGGTCTGTACTACATGCACAAGGATACAGACTCTGTTAACAGAATTCTGAGCAGCGCTGATGCTTCCTGTATTGCAGCCAAAGAGGCGGGTCGTGGTCGGATTCTCGTCTTCAAGGAAGACGATTTCGAAATGAGCCATCATCAGGAGGTCATGGAGTTCGTATCACATATCGACAAGGCGCTTGATGAAAATCGGTTTGAGTTGAACTGTCAGAAAATTCAGTCGGTTGATGCAACCTCTGGATATTGCCACTACGAGGTTCTGCTCACGGTTCTTGATGATAACGACACACCACTGCAACCGCAGGATTTCATTATTGCCGCCGAAAAGTTCAACCGCATGGGTGCGCTGGACCGGTGGGTGATTCGCAATACTTTCAAGTTCATCGCTGACAACATTCTTAAGCTGGACCATTTGGGTATGTTTGCGATCAACATATCGGGGAATTCTCTGACGGAAGACGATTTCATGGAGTTTGTGCTTGAGCAATTTAATGAATTGCGATTGCCGCCTTCGAAAATCTGTTTTGAAATCACAGAGACAGCTGCTATCGGCAGGTTGGAGGACGTGATTGAGTTTATG
The DNA here is from genome assembly GCA_018645845.1 of Gammaproteobacteria bacterium. Lineage (GTDB taxonomy): Bacteria > Pseudomonadota > Gammaproteobacteria > Pseudomonadales > Azotimanducaceae > UBA9659. The sequence goes on from JABGVY010000072.1 coordinate 1,007, forward strand.
GAGCGAATGAAGATTATTGGTGTCAGGTTTTCACTTGATGATTTTGGCACCGGGCTCTCTTCCTACTCCTACTTACGCAACCTCCCTGTGGATTACCTCAAGATCGACGGTATCTTTGTCAAGGATATTAAGAATAACCCCAGTGATCACGCGGTGGTGAAGTCCATTAACGAAATCGGGCATTGCATGGGAAAGAAGACGATCGCAGAGTTTGTCGAAGACGAAGAGACCCTCGAAATACTTCGTGAGATTGGTGTCGACTATGCCCAGGGTTGGGGGGTTGGCAAGAAGATGCCTATCACGGAACTTCTCAATTAGGCACTAAACCGCTTCCACCAATTGGCAGACTATGTCACAAATCTGTTCTGCTTCGTCATCTGTAATTGTCAGGGGTGGCAATAATCGAATGACATTGTCTGCGGCGACATTGATCAGGATCCCTTTCTCAAGGCCTTTTGCCACCAGATCTCCGCAGGGTGAATTGAGCTCGATGCCAATCATCAAGCCCATGCCGCGGATATCCTTTACGCAGTTAAGGTCGCCCAGTCGCTGCCTGAATTTCCCTATCATGCGATCGCCTAGTTCTCCCGCACGGATGGCCAGACCTAGTTTTTCGATCTGCTCTACAACGGTAATAGCCACCGCGCAGGAGAGAGGATTACCGCCAAAAGTTGATCCATGGTTGCCTGCGCCAAGTACCTCGGCAGCCTTACCCCGGGCCAGACAGACTCCAATAGGCACCCCGTTGCCAAGGCCTTTTGCAAGCGTCACGACGTCCGGTTTGATGCCAGATGACTGGTAACAAAAGTACTGGCCCGTTCTGCCGTTACCCGTCTGGATTTCGTCCAGAATCATCAGCCAGTCGTTTTCATCGCAAACCTGCCTGAGGGCGGCCAGATAATTCTGGTCAGGAACCTGAATACCGCCTTCACCCTGGATAGGCTCGACCATCACGGCGACCACGTCCTTGTTGTGTCCTGCGATCTGGCGAACGGCCTCTACATTGTTGTAGGGGACACGGGCAAAGCCTTTTACCAGGGGCTCAAATCCGGCATGGACCTTTCTGTTCCCTGTGGCGGTGAGCGTAGCCAGGGTACGACCATGAAAAGAAGAATCTGCAACGATAATAGTCGGTGTCTCGATCCCCCTTTTGTTGCCGTAAAGTCGGGCAATTTTAATAGCGCATTCGTTTGCTTCAGCACCCGAGTTGCCGAAAAACATGTTATCCATGCCAGAGATTCGCTGCAGTTTTTCAGCGAGTTCTTCCTGTTTAGGAACGCGATACAGGTTTGAGGTATGAAGCAGCTTGGTGGATTGTTCGCTAATGGTCTTTGCAACTTCGGGGTTCGCGTGACCCAACACCACAACGGCAAGACCTGCGAGCGCGTCGAGAAACCGGTTGCCATTTGTGTCGGTCAGCCAGGCGCCGTCTCCCTCTACAAAAGAGATGTCCTGTCGTCCATAAGTTGGCATGATAGCATCAGGCATGGGGTTCTCCGGCCTTGGGAAAAAAGGGCGATGATAAACCAGATCTATGAAGCCGGAAAGGGTGACACGCTGGCCCCGGGCGAGCTTATTCCAGTTGGACAGCTTATTTATTCCAGTTTGTTCAGGAATGACTTGCCCATCTGTGCTTTAAAAAGGGTAAAATCATCGACACTTTAACCTTGACCAATAAATGGGACGAAGAAATGGAAATCCACGAAACGATCCGCGAGCAAATAGCCGCTAACCCGGTATTGCTCTATATGAAAGGCTCGCCTGACCAGCCGCAGTGCGGATTCTCGGCGCAGGTAAGCCAGGTGCTGATGGCATGCGGCGAGCGTTTTGCCTACATCGATATCCTGGCGAACCCGGAAATACGTTCTCATTTGCCTGAAGTGTCGGAATGGCCAACCTTTCCACAGTTGTTTATAGCCGGTGAACTGGTCGGTGGCTGCGATATTATCGTCGAAATGCACGAGTCGGGTGAACTTCAGCCGATGATCAAGGAAGTAGTACCAGCGGACGCTGGCTAGTATTTTACAGTACAGGGCGCATCGGTATACTGGCGTTCTGCAACATTTTCATGACCGATTGGTGAGGAACAATAATGAGTTTAAAAGATACCCAAACAGAACAGAATCTTAAGGATGCATTTGCCGGGGAGTCCCAGGCAAACCGGCGGTATCTGTACTTTGCAGCAAAGGCTGATGTCGAAGGCTACAACGACGTTTCCGCTGTATTTCGATCCACTGCAGAAGGTGAAACTGGCCACGCACACGGCCACCTGGAATACCTCGAAGAAACGGGTGATCCAGCAACAGGGTTACCCATAGGTTCAACTTCCCAGAATCTGGCGGCGGCTATTGCTGGCGAAACCCATGAATATACCGATATGTATCCTGGAATGGCGAAGACCGCGCGGGATGAGGGTTTTGACGAGATTGCAGACTGGATGGAAACGCTTGCTAAAGCTGAGCGTTCCCATGCAAACAGGTTCCAGAAAGCATTGGACAGTATGGACGGATAATTACCGGCCAGCTGAAGTTAAAAAGCCCGCTCGGCGGGCTTTTTTTTGTCTGGGTTTTAGTCGTAGCTTTCTGCAGGTAAGCCGCCCAATTGCCGCCAGCGATTGACAATGAGACAGAACACTTCGGCGGTCTTGTCACAGTCGTACTTCGCGGAATGGGCTTCTTCACTATCAAAGGAGATACCTGCCACCTGGCAGGCGCGGGCAAGAACAGTTTGCCCGAACGCCAGGCCGCACAGTGTTGCGGTATCAAACGCCGAGAATGGGTGGAATGGGTTTCTCTTGATGCCACATCGACTGGAGGCCTCGTTCAGGAAAGCCTGGTCGAAAGAGGCGTTGTGCGCGACGATAATGGCGCGCGAGCAACCGGTACGCTTAATCTCTGCTCGGATAGCGTTGAAAGAATCTGTTAATGCGTCTTTCTCCGGGACGGCCATTCGAAAGGGATGGTCGGGGTCAATGCCGGTAAATTCCAGCGCCGAAGGTTCGATATTTGAACCGGGGAATGGCTCTATGTTGAAGAACAGTCGCTCGCCGGGAACCAGATCACCCTCATCGTTCATCTGGGGTATGACGATCGCGCTTTCGAGCAGTGCATCAGTTTTGTGATTGAAGCCACCTGTTTCCAGGTCGAGTACGACGGGGAGAAAGCCCCGAAAACGATGCGCTATTGGTAATTTATCAAAGCTCAAATGGCACCGTCACTTAAAGGGGGCCGATCCCCTGTTCTTACCTGCCAGCGTACCACATCACCGCCGCGGGTAGGGACCAGCTCATCATTGCCGAAAGTCAGCGCTGACGCCACCTGCCAGTCCTGGCGAATTAGTTCGATAGAATCTTCATTACGTGGGAGTTGATAAAAGTCAGCTCCAAACTCGCTGGTAAAGGCTTCAAGGCGGTCCAACTGCCCTTCAGCTTCAAAAACTTCTGTATATAGCTCAAGGGCGGCGTGGGCTGTGTAGCAGCCTGCAGCGCAGCCACAGGCGTTTTCTTTGGCATGACGAGGATGAGGGGCGGAGTCCGTGCCGATAAAGAAGCTCGAATCACCTGAGGTTGCGGCGCTAATTAGCGCCGTCTGGTGCACATTCCTTTTTAGGACCGGCAGGCAATAGTGTACGGGCTTCATGCCCCCTGCCAGCATATCGTTGCGATTGTACAAAAGGTGGTGGGCGGTGATGGTGGCCGCCACTTTGGCGCTGGCATCCTGGACGAATTCCACCGCTTCGCGGGTAGTAATGTGTTCCAGGATTATGCGCAGTGCAGGAAAGGTTGTGCTAATACGACTGAGGATTGTGTCGATAAAAACAGCCTCCCGGTCGAAGATATCAACCTCCTGATCGGTCACCTCGCCGTGAACGGACAGGATCACGTCCTGTTCCTGCATCGCTTCGAATATGGGAAACATTTCTTCTATGGCACTGATGCCGAAAGCGGAATTGGTGGTCGCACCGGCAGGGTAAAGTTTAAAGGCGGGCGTAAATGGTGTCGCGGCAGCGGCCGCCACCATGTCTTTGCTGGTCTCATCCGTTAGGTACAAGGCTATCAGTGGTGAGAAACCTGAAGGCGCGTGCTTCAGGATTCGGTCGCGATAAGCCGCGGCAAGCTCGACACTGGTGACTGGTGGGACCAGGTTTGGCATGACCAGGACCCTGCCAAAATACCGGGCGGCATCCCCCACAGTGCGTGCCAGGTATGTATCATCACGAAGATGGATATGCCAGTCATCGGGGCGTTTCAGGGTGATTGATTGCATAAGGCTCAGGTTCCAACAGGCGTCGCTATTGTAGCACCTTTGCCCACCGACGCGTGCTGGATTCTGCTGGCTGCCGGCTGCACCCGTGTTGAACCGTCAGTCACTGGAGTTCGAATTTTGCGGAAAAACCTGTAATATGGCGCCTCCTTTTTGCGAGACTCTCTGAATGGCTCAATTCGACAAAGTCGTTCTATCATATTCCGGTGGTCTGGACACTTCGGTGATCCTGAAGTGGCTGCAGGAGACTTATGACTGTGAGGTCGTCACCTACACGGCTGACCTGGGGCAGGGCGAAGAACTGGAGCCGGCACGAGGGAAGGCTGCGAGCATGGGGGTGAAAGAAATATTCATCGACGACGTTCGCGAAGAGTTCGTTCGGGATTTTGTATTCCCGATGTTCCGCTGCAACACCATTTACGAGGGTGAGTATCTTCTGGGTACCAGCATCGCACGGCCTCTGATCGCCAAGCGTCTAGTGGACATTGCCAACGAGACAGGCGCTCAGGCAATCGCTCATGGTGCCACCGGTAAGGGTAATGACCAGGTGAGATTTGAGCTGGGTGTCTACGGGTTGAAGCCGGATGTCACAGTTATTGCACCCTGGCGGGAGTGGGACCTGAACTCCAGGGAATCGCTGTTAGAGTTTTGTGAACAGCATCAGATCAAGGTAGACCGGCAGCACGAAGGGCAAAAATCACCCTATTCGATGGACGCGAACCTGCTGCACATATCTTATGAAGGAGGCATCCTTGAAGATCCGTCCGCGGAGCCGGAAGAGTCCATGTGGTTGTGGTCTGTTTCCCCGGAAGACGCGCCGGACACCGCTACTTTTATCGAACTGGAATATCGGCAGGGTGATGTGGTTGCGATAGATGGCAAGGCGCTGTCACCGGCCGAGGTTTTAGCGCAATTGAATACGGTGGGTGGCGCAAATGGTATTGGCCGGGTGGATATCGTTGAAAATCGCTACGTAGGAATGAAGGCTCGTGGCTGTTACGAGACCCCGGGTGGCACAATCCTGCTGAAGGGCCACCGCGCAATCGAATCCATCACCCTGGACCGTGAACTAGCTCACCTGAAAGACGAACTGATGCCGCGATATGCATCGCTCATCTATAATGGCTACTGGTGGTCGCCAGAGCGCAAGGCGCTCCAGGCACTAATCGATGATTCACAGGAGAACGTGAACGGTAAAGTCCGGCTCAAGCTATACAAGGGCAATGTGATTGTTGTCGGCCGTGAGTCCGCCGCCGATAGCCTGTATGACGCTGATATTGTGACCTTCGAGGACGACGCCGGTGCCTACGATCAGTCAGATGCTGGTGGATTTATCAAACTGAATGCGCTGCGACTGAAACTAGCAAGCAAACTGGGCCGCAAGCTGACCTAGGTAGCATCTGATTCAGGCCTTTTTCTGCGATGGCTGAGTTGAACCCGTACTCGAAACCTCGCGAAACTAAGACCTTTCGCGAACTTCTCCGTGCGGGTTCGCCTTTCCCTCACAAGAAACCCTTCCGAAAAAATGCAATTAATCAGAAGTTTCCGGGAGTGATCAGTCGAGTTCGGTCTTGTCCTTGAACTCACAAAGGTCGGAGATGACACAAGCGCCGCACCTGGGTTTCCTTGCGGTGCAGATGTATCTTCCATGCAGTATTAGCCAGTGATGTGAGTCCCGG
>JABGVY010000071.1 GCA_018645845.1 Gammaproteobacteria bacterium
CGAAGGCATCACGTTGGATGCGGGTGAAATGAACAGCGATCTTCATGCCACCGCAGAATACCGGGCACATCTTTGTACTGTCATGGCGAAGCGGGCCGTTAGAAAACTGCTCTAATCGATTTTGCTCGTGGGGAGCTACTGCTTCTTCGTTTCGAAGTCCGATCGAATGGTTATAGAGGCTCTCTTGAGTGTCGTATGGCTGGCAGCCGAACGCGAATAAAACCCGCTGGAGAATAAAAGTTTGCGGTGTTGGCCTCGAGTAAGCATGGAAAGAAAATCGCGTTAATGGGTCAGTAAGAAGTCGCGCCTCTCTTCCTACAATCAGGGTTGCACCAAACGGGTGACTCGTCTCAAAATGGGGGCTATCGGATTAGTGAGTGTATTAATTCAATGACAGGGCCACTCCAGGACATTCGTGTTCTTGACCTGACAGAGGAAATCGTCGGTCCCTACGCGACAAAGCTGCTCGCCGACTATGGTGCGGACGTTGTCAAAGTCGAAAAACCCGAGGGTGATAGTGCGCGACAGCTCGGGCCATTTAAAGATGGTGATCGCCATCTGGAAAAGAGCGGCACCTTTTTTTATTTCAACACCAACAAGCGATCCGTAGTGCTTGATTTAACCGCTTCGGCCGGACTCAATAGTTTCTGGGACCTGGTGGATTGGGCAGACATCATTGTCGAAGGGTTTCAGCCAGGGGTGATGGAATCCCTGGGCATTTCATGGGACGCTATCAAGGCACGGCGCAGTGATATTTCACTCGTTTCAGTAAGTTACTTTGGTGCTAACAGTCCCTACGGGAACTATCGTGGATCGGAACTCGTGCTTTATGGTTTCGCTGGCGAAATGCACTCTACAGGTCGCCTTGAGCGAGAACCTGTAAAAATGTACGGCACCTCTGCATTGGTCCAGTCGGGCTCTGTGTTGTCGACGGCGGTCCTCGGTGCGCTCTTTGCCTCGCAAGCTACAGGCTTTGGCCAACATGTCGATTTCTCGGTCGCCGATAGCCACCTGTTGGGCGTTGATCGGCGTCACTCAACAGTTATTGGCCATCAATACTCTGGCCGCAAGACCTTGCGTCCCCCTACCGAAGAGCCAAGGGTCGGTATCCTTTCAGGGCTATACCAATGCAAAGATGGTTGGATTTCAATAATGGGGGGTGGCCCCCGATTTAAAAACATCCGGGAGTTCTTCGGTTACCCAGAATGGTTGCAGGACAAGCGTTGGGATGACCCGTTAACCCAAATGGATCCCGCCGCCATTGAAGAATTCAATTCACACCTGACTCCCTGGCTAAATCAGCATACCAAGCGCGAGGTGTGGGAAGCCGGTAGACGTGCGCGCTTTATTTGCGGCCCCTTGTTTACGGTGGATGAGGTCTACGCTGACACAAATTTTCAGGAACGGGGCCTATGGCAATGCGCAAAGACCTCTGCCCTGGGTGAGTTTCGTTTTCCTGGCAGACCTTTTTTGATGAGCAGAACTCCCTGGGAATATCGTAGGCCAGCGCCAGAACTCGGAGAGCACACAGGTGAAGTTCTAAAAGCGATAGGGAAACGAAAACCTCAAAAACCTGCTCGCCCAACAGGTAGTGGTTTGCCGCTTGATGGTGTTCGGATATTAGACCTGTCCGGCGTTTGGGCCGGTACTTTTTCTACGCTGCTTTTGGCTGACCTTGGCGCAGAAGTCATCAAACAGGAAAACCAATTTGTTCTGCAACCCAACACTCGCATCTTGCCTTTTATCCATCTGACAAAAGAGATGACTTCCGTTGGTCCAAGCTGGATCACGGGTTTGCCGAACAATGATCCTGGAGAGCGGCCCTGGAATTATCACCCGATGTTCGTCAGCCTTTATCGCAACAAGAAGAGTTTTACGCTCGACATCCGACAACCAGAAGGGCTGGAAATTCTTGGCCAATTGGTCGCCAAGTCAGACATAGTGCTCGAAAATAGCGCGGTTGGTACCATGGAAAAGTTAGGTGTCAGCTACGAATGGTTGAAAGCTATCAAAGAAAACATCATCTACCTGCGAGCGCCTGGGTTTGGGCTAACCGGAGAATACAAGGACGCCAGGGCGTTCGGGTCTAACCTCGAAGAAGTGCTTGGACATCAGTTGTTGCGTGGCTATCGCGGCAGACAGCCTGGAGAGAACAGCACAATATTCGCGGCTGATTATATCGCGGGCTCTCAGATAGCCTTCGCCTTGATGAGTGCGATCTGGCATCGAAATCAATCCGGCGAAGGCCAGTTTATCGAGATGTCGCAAGCCGAAAACGCAACAGCGATGTTTGCTCAGGCTTACATGGCTTATGCGCTGAATGGTGACGTAGATAAGGCGCGAGGCAATCGTTCTATCTACGCCGCCGATGGTGAGGTGCCTTGCGGTGCATATCCCTGCAAGTCCGCCGGTTCAGCTGCAGATGGCCTGGATCGCTGGATTAC
>JABGVY010000070.1 GCA_018645845.1 Gammaproteobacteria bacterium
GCGTGATCGAAGCGGCCGGTTTGCATGGTCTTTCACAAACTCCCGGCCGATATCCAGCAGCCGCCCGTACTCTACCCCGGAAGGACAGGTTGTCTCACAGGCACGACACGTCAGGCAGCGATCAAGATGAGCAATACTGTCATCAGATATGGTGCTGTCTTCCAGCAAATTTTTGATCAGGTAAATGCGCCCACGAGGTCCATCAAGTTCATCACCGAGTAATTGATAGGTTGGACAGGTGGCTGTGCAAAATCCGCAGTGTACACATTTTCGCAGTATGGCATCCGCCTCCTGAACTTTGGGCAGTGCGATCAGGTCTGGATGGATATTGGTCTGCACTAGAGACCTACCTCGCGGTACATACGCCCAGGGTTAAAAATTCCTCCCGGATCAAAAGTGGATTTAAGTCGGCGATGAAGCGCAAGTTCCAGGGCCGACAAAGGTTGGAATGCCCCAGCTTCAAATCGGTCTTTATCACAGCGGACTCTCGTCCAATGCCCGGAACCTGCATAGCCATCTCGTGGATCCGATTTTGGGTCGAACAACCAGCGCTGGGCGAACCCCCAATCCAGTATTGCAAAATCATAACCGAACAATGGTTCATCAGCATTGGTAGATAACCGCCAGACATCCGCTGCATTTTGAAATGCGGGAAGTGCCTGTGAATCGAGCTGGTCCCAGAAACCATTGTCTCCCCTGTCACCTTCGAGCATTTTTTCTGTTGCCATTACTGTCTGCTCATTACCTGACAATCGCACCCTGAGTGTGCCTTCGGAATAACAACTCGCACTTAGCGGGCTAACCGTGTTCGATAATAACTTAATAGTCTCGCGTGCCACATCGCTGGAGCATTCCCGAATAACTGTTTGCTCCAGCTCCGGGGCAGGAACAACCTTCAGGCTTAAATCAGCTAACAAGCCCAGCGTTCCATAGGCTCCACAAACCAGTCGTGACACGTCATACCCCGCGACATTCTTCATAACCTGACCACCAAATTCGCAGTACGCGCCATCATGCAACACCATACCTACACCTAACAGGTGATCCCTTGCCGCACCGCGATAAGGTCGCGCAGAACCTGAAAGACCGGCGCTAACAACACCCCCAACGGTTGACGTTGCATCGTGCGCGGGCGGCTCAAATGCCAACATCTGACCCTCAGATCGAAGAAGATTGACCAGTGTGTCTACAGGGGTGCCTGCCTTGACCCGGACGATCAATTCAGCAGGGTGGTATTCAATCACGCCTGAGTAGCACTGCGTCGTAAGGACCTGCAGTTCTGCGGCAACATAGCCCAGGAAGCCTTTGGTTCCCCCACCTTTTATCTGGATTGGGCTGCCGTCACTCCCAGCTTTTTTTATCGACTCTGCGAATGCTTCTATCTCGTCCATCAGAACCTATCCAGGTGAGGGAATCTCTCTTCCCCTGCATGAACGTGCATCGCGCCAAACTCTGCACATCGACTTAAAGTTGGTATTCCTTTTCCTGGATTCAGTATTCCGTGGTGATCAAACGCATTCTTGATACCGTGAAAAATAACAAGCTCATCGCGGTTAAACTGCAGACACATCTCGTTGATCTTCTCGATACCAACTCCATGCTCACCCGTGATGGTGCCTCCCTTTTCAATACACAGCACCAGGATTTCACTGCCAAATGCTTCTGCTCGGCTGAGTTGATCACTATCGTTGGCATCGTAAAGAATCAGCGGGTGCAGATTGCCGTCTGCGGCATGAAACACATTGGCGACCTGTAACTCATACTTATGAGACAAATCAGTAATGGCCTGCAAAACATGCGCGAGTTCGCGCCTGGGTATCGTACCGTCCATACAATAGTAATCCGGAGCGATCCTGCCGACTGCTGGAAATGCCGCTTTCCGGCCAAGCCAAAGTTTTTGACGTTCTACCGCATCGAAGGCTACCGTAAAAGTGATGCAGTCATTGCTTTCGAACACGGTCCGAACTGATTCAATCAACTCTTCCAGCTCTTCCAGCGAACCATCAAGTTCGCAAAGCAGCATTGCTTCTGCTGCTTCGGGATAACCTGCGCCCACAAAAGATTCCGCTGCTTGTATCGCCAGCCTGTCCATCATTTCCAGTCCCGCAGGAAGCAACCCCGCACTGATCACACCTGAGACACTGTTCGCCGCATCAATTACATTAGAAAATGCCGACATAATGACGGAAACCTCATGTGGCTTCGGCAACAATTGAACGACGACCTCGACAACAATTCCGAGCATACCCTCTGAGCCATGCATGAGTGCCAGAAGATCATATCCAGGGGTGTCGTAACCCTTCCCTCCCACGACCACCAGTTCACCGCCCGGAAGCACTACTTTTAACTGTTTCACA
>JABGVY010000201.1 GCA_018645845.1 Gammaproteobacteria bacterium
GGTTGGGCTTTTTTTGAAAACGCGGGCGGCTCGTATATGTGCCATCAAGTGATCGACCGACTCATGACGTACTACACCCAGACCAAAGTTCAACCGTACTACTCCTATCCGGCATCAACCGAGGCCGGCCAGCGCATGGACGAATCCTATGGGCGTTTAGCTGCCTACTTAAACATTGGCGAAGACGAACTCATTTTTGGGCCATCGACTTCTCAGAATGTCTATGTGCTGGCTCAGGCGCTTCACCCAATGTGGGAGGAAGGCGACGAGATCATTGTTTCCTGCCAAAATCACGAAGCTAACTCGGGCGCCTGGCGACGGCTGGCAAATCAGGGCATCGTTGTTCGGGACTGGCATATCGATAGCAAGACCGGGCGATTGGCCACCGATCACCTTGATGCGCTTATTACGCCACGTACTCGGCTCATCGCTTTTCCGCACGCGTCCAATGTCATCGCACACATTAACCCGGTTCAGGAAATTTCCGCCAAGGCCCATCAGGCAGGTGCCCTCGTCGTTGTTGACGGGGTTTCTTACGCCCCCCATGGGCTACCTGACATCGCGCAGCTGGATGTAGATATATACCTGTTCTCGCTCTACAAAACCTGGGGGCCGCACCTCGGCGCTATGTATGTAAAACGGGAGTTGATGAAACAAATGGTCAACCAATCGCATTTTTACTACGAGCACGAACCCCACTATTGCCTGACACCAGCCGGCCCGGATCACGCGCAAATAGCCGCCGTTTCCGGCGTCGCAGAATATCTGGATGCAGTTTATGCCCATCATTTTGATGACGCTCCAGACAGCGCAGTCAAGGGGCGGAGACTCCATCAGCTGTTTTCAGACTATGAATCCTCGCTGCTGACGCCTTTGCTTGATTTTCTAAAGGCCCGTAACGATGTCCTCATTATAGGTCCGGACGATCCAGACATCAGAGAGCCCACGGTTACAATACTACCGCTCAATAAACGGGTTCCGGCGGTGGTAGCCGAGCTGGAAAAACAAAAACTGATGGTCGCATCCGGTGACTTTGATGTCGTCAGGATACTCAATGAGATGAACATAGACTTGGATCCCGGAGTTATCAGGATGTCGTTGCTTCACTATACGACACAGGATGAAATTAATCGTTTGATCAGCGGATTAACCAGTGCACTAAAGTAGCTGATTGGCCACTTATAATGAATGCTGAAATAATTCCCTTACCCCCAGTGAATTGGGGTGACAACATCGAAAAAGAAACTGTCCTTCTGGAAATCACCAACCCGGAGGGTATCACTGGTCTTGGCTCTGCTTATACAGGCGTTGACCGGTTGCAAGAAGCCTTGAGGCTTTATCAACAGAACCCTGCCATTCTTCACACGGCTGATGCTGAAATGACCATCCCTATGAGCGCAATCGATATCGCCCTTTGGGACATCCGCGGAAAAGAAGAAGGCCAGCCTGTCAGCGAACTACTTGGCGGCAGAAAGCGTGATCGTATTCTTGCTTATGCCACGATGGACTTGCCCATGACTTCAGCCGTCACGGGAGATGCCTTCGAGAGAAATTTACGCGCCCTGCTGGATCAAGGCTTCAGGGCCATTAAGCTGAGTGTCGATGACTTTGGCCACCGAGATGACAGCAAGTCTGAAAGTGAATGGAATCTTTGTGAAGAAAACCTGCTAAAAGCTGCGAGGAAAATTGTTGGCAAGAAAGTTCAGCTAATGCTGGATGTTTATGGTTCAGATCCCAACTGGACGCCTGACTTTGACTGGGCTGTTAAAATAGCAAAAGTGTTGGCGCAGCTGGATTATCTTTGGTTCGAAGAGCCTTTAACCCCCAAGGCCTTTGACGACTATGTGCGATTAACGCAGCTTTCAAATATTGCGATCGCAGCGGGTGAAGATTTTATTCTATTAAAAGATTTTCAAAAATTATCACAACTGGAAGCCGTGAACATTCTTCAGCCTGACTGTACCAGGGTAGGAGGCTTGACACAGATGCAATCTATACGATCTGCTGCCAGTCAAAATAATATAAGCTTGATCCCACATGGTTGGAACACTGCCATTGGCCTTGCCGCTGATCTGCAATTTCAAGCGACATTGTCCGATGACAAATTTTGTATGGTTGAGGTTATGCCTCACAGTGTTATCACAGACCTCCTAAAGCACAACCCCTTTGCGCTGGATAACGAGGGAAAAATAATCCTCCCTACTGGACCCGGGCTGGGGGTATCGCTTAAGGACGAATTTAGGCCATAAGCGTCAACGGTTAGAAGAATCAAGAAGCGGTGGAGTGATTTCACAAAGCGTCAGATAGATTTTCTCTATTTTATTTGAGAACAAGGAAAGACAAATGATTAGGTCATTTGGTAACGAAACATCCGCAGGTATAGTTTCAGCAACGCTTTTGCAAGAGGGTGGGGTTGTTGTTCGTAACGTGGCGCCAGATGATTTGATAGATAAAATAAATCAGGAGTTACGGGAGCCTTTAGATACGAAAGGCCATGAGTTTGAAAATGCTTTCAATGGCTATAAAACTCGCCGGTTGGGGGCGATATTGGGATTGTCCCGTTCATCGGCTGACTTGTTGACCAATCCCCTTGCCCTGGGAGTTGCTGATGCCGTACTAAAAAGGCACTGTGAAAATTATCAAGTTGGCAGTATGACCGCTATTGAAATTCACCCCGGGGAAAAGGCCCAGATACTGCACCGGGATGGTGATTTTTACCCTATTGCTATTCCCGGTGTCGAATTTCAGCTACAGGCCATGTGGGCCCTTAGTGACTTTACCGCTGAGAATGGTGCCACCAGAATTGTCACTGACAGAGATCTGCTGAGGGGAGTAAAAAATGCGGAAACAGAGGCTTTTGAAAACATCGATGAATCCAAAGTATCTCAGGCCGTTATGCCCAAGGGGTCGGTGTTTTTCTGGCTTCAGTCAACAATTCATGGCGGCGGGGCGAACACTGCGTCAACACCTCGCTCTGGTTTGTTTATTTCCTACTGTCTGGGATGGGTGCGCCAGGAAGACAACCAGTACTTGCTAATGCCAAGGGACGTCGCAGAAAGTTTTCCAGAAAATGTCAGCAGGCTTCTGGGCTACCAGTCCCACGGCAAATTTCTAGGGATCTATCCCGGTGATCCTGACGGTCATTGGTGGGATGCTTAACGGGGAACAGTGTCACAATATTTAGTCACAATGAGCGACAAGCCGGGGTACTATTCCTATCCGACATACAGGTAAACCATACCTAAAGAGCATCACCTGAAAGGCCTGACTATCAAGAAACACCAATAATCAAGCAACCAAAGGTCGGCCAATCCTGTCTAACCAGACTCCAGGCCGTCAAAGTCGCTGGCGTCATGGCGCTCTATTAGCCCACTCTTGCTCGCTCGATTAACCTTCCTGCCGCGTTTTACCGCCGGACGGTTGTGTACCTCAGTCGCCCATCGAATAAGGTGGGTATAGGAATCCACCTGAAGGAACTCCTTGGATTCGTAAAGTCCGGTTAACGCTAACTGGCCGTACCAACTATAAACAGCCATATCGGCGATGTTGTACTCATCTCCGCAAAGAAATTGACGCGATTCCAGGTTCCGATCCAGCACATCCAACTGACGTTTAATTTCCATGGTATATCGATTGATCGGGTACTCCCATTTTTCTGGCGCATAAGCGTAGAAATGACCAAAGCCACCTCCTAAATACGGGGCACTACCCATCTGCCAAAATAACCAGGACAGGCATTCAGCACGCTCAGACCCGCCCGATGGTATAAAGGCTCCAAATTTTTCGGCGAGGTATAACATGATGGCGCCAGATTCAAATACTCGCGTAGTCGGTGAGGTGCTATGGTCGGCCAAGGCAGGGATCTTCGAGTTGGGGTTAATCTCAACGAAACCACTTCCAAACTGATCGCCATCGCCAATGTTGATCAGCCACGCATCGTACTCTGCATGGGTGATACCGAGGGCTAATAGCTCTTCCAAAAGCATTGTCACTTTAACCCCGTTTGGGGTAGCCAGCGAATACAGCTGCAAAGGGTGCTTGCCAACCGGCAGGACTTTTTCATGAGTCGCACCAGCGACCGGGCGATTGATTTTGGAGAACCTGCTTTCGGTTTCCTGTTGCCAATGCCACACGTTCGGTGGAGTGTAAGTCGTAGAATCAGCCATTAATGATTTTACTCGATAAGACCCGAAGACTAATACTAACAAAGATCTTGGCGACATCGCCGATGGCTTGCTGAAAACCTAACGCAGGCAGACAACCAACAAGGCTGCGCCCTGGTTCTCTAGAACCTCTTAAGGCTAGGTCGAACACCGGGCGCCACCCACGACCTTTATTTGGTCGCAGTGGCATCGTGCTTGAAGCGCGACACGTCTCTGCCGAAATCGTTGTTATCTATCGCCTGTTCAATATAGCGCTGCAAAATGCCGACAAACTCTTCATGTTGACTAAAA
>JABGVY010000069.1 GCA_018645845.1 Gammaproteobacteria bacterium
GCATAGTCATCACCGGTGTTGTAAACGGGCCCGTAACAAGCAGGATTAGTCGCTTGACCCGTGGGCGAAGTGCAACTGCCGGGATCACCAGACCAGAAAACATTCCAGAAATTACCAAAAGCACCGGGTGCGCCTGGCCCCGCTGCTTGCTGGCCATTAAAGAAACCAATGCCGGCGAGCGGAACCGCTGCTCCCGGTGTGCTGGTGTCTTTTGAATAGTCATAAGCAAAATCGACAGACAGGTTCTCGGAAATCTCTCCGCCAAGTTGCAGCCGCAGGCCCCAGACATCTTCACTGCCAAGGTAATAGTCGTCATATTGCTCAGCTTTAACGTAGCCATCTCGCTCTCTTGAGAAAGCTGTTAGTCGACCACCAAATTGTTCACCCAGCGGTACATTGATGGTAACGCGTGCTTCCTCATGTCCCTCTTCGCCAACAGCCAGCCTAAAAGAGGCATCAAATTCAGTGCCGGGTTTTTTGGAGACCACGTTCACGGCTCCGCCGATTGTGTTTCGCCCGAAGAGCGTTCCTTGAGGGCCTCGCAATACCTCAATACGTTCTACATCAACCAGATCAAACGCGTTGCCAACCATACGCCCGGTAAACACACCGTCCAGATAAATCCCTACGGCGGGGTCTTCAACAATAATAAAATCCGCCTGACCCATACCTCGGATATACACCGTGGGCGACTTGATACCGCTGGTGGGTTGGGCATTTTCGAAATGTACATTGGGTGCGATTTGGCCGACAGCATCAATGTTTGCGGCTCCGCGAGCGTCCAACTCTTCAGAAGACAGTACGGACACCGATGTGGGCACGTTTTGAAGACTCTCTTCACGTTTACGTGCGGTAACGATGATCTCCTCAAGCATCTTTTCACCGTCAGCCAGGGCAATATTCGGAACTGCGGTGATCAACACTATGCATGATAAAAAGCCGACGACGGCATTAGTATAAAACGTGTTTCTATGAGGGGTGTTTCTGTGTACAGACATAAATCGCTCCGGAGCCATCTAGGGCCACTAGTGGATCAATTGCAGAAATTAGACAGGATCGTTGCTGGCTACCGTATTGATACCGCGTTACGGTTATTAACAGCCATGCAGTGAAACCCTTAGCCTTCTAGGTAATTATATTGTCAACTTGTTTGATTATAATTACAAGCTCTGAGTTTCACCGGGTATTTAAACATCGAGCCGCATGGTCCAATGAGCTCAAACACTGCACCCGGAAATAGAGCCGCTGTTAACCTTACCGCGATCTCTCTCAAGTTCTCGCGGGCGCAAAGGCAAAGACGCTCATGATTGCAACGCACTACAAAGTTGACTAGACCGAGCACTATCCGGGTGAATGCATAGAGAAGCGGGGCAGCAATACACGCCTACGAGATAACGAAGGGTTCTCTCCTTTGGGACCTGTCCTCATAGATATTGTCGAATGTGCACGATGGCACCAAAAGTGGGCAATTCAGAATTTTGGCCAAGCAAAACTCAAACACATATCTCGCTCCGGCCCAATGTTCAGGGTACCTGAGGAAAACTAATTTACGCGCCTTATTTAAAACGTTAGATAAATTAACAATGTCATAGCACGTATCTGCTGGTCGATGGCAATTCTTACGAGCGCGATGGAAGCGCGATGGTGTGACACAGCAAGAACTTTGTCGCAGGTTGATATTACTGAAGCAACCGGAGTTAAAGACACCACGAGGCTGGCTTCCGCTGGATTAGTCAACCGATCGATGTTCGTGACAAGAGAAAAATAGTTACCCGGTTAACGCCACATGCTCAAACCCTGAGAGACATTAGTCATTAGTCTATGCCAGAGTCAATTGCCGTCACGTCAATCAGTGATCAATTAGGAAACCACTGTTGAGTCATTACGACGTTTTGGCTATTCTGCCACTGGTTCGCTATCAAAACTGCGGGCCAATCCGTAACTGTATATATCACCGTATAAAAAGTTCTAAGGCTGTACCCAATAATAAAATAATAAGGAGTCCTTATGAGTTTTAATCAAATCATGCCTGCACTAGCTATTCTGGTGGCAATTATTTCAGCATTTGTCCCGCTGGAGTGGTGGCCTTTAATACTAGTGCTCATCGGGCTAGTACATGGCTTTGGTGGGCAGGAAAAAGACCCTGTAATCGTAGTTTCAGTGGTTCTCGCGGCGATTGCGTTTCCGGCCATCGCTGATAATTTGGATGCGATTCCCGTGATCGGCGCACATCTGAACACCATTATTGATCAGTTCGCCATCGCAATCGGCGGTTACGCGATAGCCCTTTTAGTGTTGGACGTGAAAGAAAGGATCATGCCCTCGGAGGCTTGATTCAACACAGGGTCGGGCATCACTTGGTGCCCGACCCTGTTTTCAGCAGGAAGTGGCTATCAGCCACGCTGCCCCCTGGCCGCCACAACTTTCGCCCTGGCCTCCCCTGATATTGATCGACTTTGATCCTCAAACACAGAAACCGGCATGCCAGAAACCCAGGGCATGGCGACTATTCACGCTGGCAATCCAATAGCGCCCCATAACTGAGAGCATCAGCAATTCATAAACCAAATAAGCATTGGTAGCGTGATTTTAGCCTATCGAACGACGCGGAAATTACGTGTAGTCTTGCAACGACACAAAACAAAGCAGAATTGTTCGAGGAGATTCAGAGCATGAGTTCCATCCCTATCGAATTTGACCAGGCCCACATCAATTCACAATCTAATCCTGATGCTCAGATGTACCACGCAGAGTTATCATCAAAAGACCCAATGCAATCAGTTCTCAAGGACAACCCTGAAATCTATTTTGTAGCGCCAAAACGAAGCCGTGAGTGGGGGGAATGGGAGTTCAAACCAGGCTCATATTACGACACCACTATTGGCCCGAAACATACCTATTGGAAAAACGAGGATCTACCAAAAGCGACTAAAGACATAAAACGCCTTCGGTCCGACATGCTGAAGTGGGGATACTGCAAAATTGAAAATGCACTTTCTGATCAGCAAGTGGCCATCATTAAGCAGCGCGTTCTTGAGCAGGCAGAAGGCGAAAGGCTTGCCGGTATCACGCAAAAAACGCCAAGCGGACAAAACATCAATTGCTGTGTCAACAAAGGACGGTGCTTCGAAGGATTAATAGAGCAACACCCATCTGTAGTTCAAGGAGGTGGCTTGGTAGAACAACTGGTCACAGAAGCGCTGGGGCCTAACTGGATATGTACTTCCCTTATCGCTTCAATCTCTTTAAAAGGCGGAGTACCCCAGGCTTTGCATCAAGATCAGGATATCGCACTTGATTCCAGAAGCCCCTTAACGATTAATATTCTTACGCCGATCACCGACGTTGACGAAACCAACGGTGGAACGCTTGTTATCCCCGGCAGCCATCTTGTCTTGTCGGCCGCGGTTCGAAATCAAAACCCTGTCGGCAAACTGCCCCCCGCGATCAATATCGATGCCAAGGCAGGCACCGTAATCATCACTGATGGTCGCCTGTTACACAGCACAGGTGTTAATCACACAGATTCACCCCGCATCGTCATGCTCAATGGTATGCAGCACCCATTACTGAGGCAGCAGGAAAACTGGATGCTTTCAGTCAAACCTGAAGTGCTCAAGCGCGCGAGCCCAAAGCTCCTTCAGCGCATGGGCTATCAAGCGACGAATGCCGCACAAACCAACGAAGGACACGGTTTCGGGGCTAGAGGCTCGATAGAAGAGGCTGCAGGTTCTACGGTGGATTTTCGTTTAGCGGCTGATAGAGGAGAGTACCAACGCGTCGGCGAGCTAGGGCCAAACTCTACTAAAGAAGAACTCAATGCGAGCTTTACCTTACGTGATGTCGTCAGTAAGGCACGAGTTAGCGGCCAGAGTGCACCGGTGGGTATCGGTGGAGTGAAACTCAATCCCTAGTTGCGCCACGCTAACACAGCATTCAGTTTGATCAGGATTGCTCTGAAATTTTTCCCTGGCTCTTTTTTTGAGCCAACATCTGAGCCTGAATGTCTGCGACTTTCTGTTCAGTTAGCGGGTAGTTCCAGAATAGCGGCATAGCAACAAATTTGAACATCGCCGGAATGATCGAATAGGTGACTGCCAACATCAGCAAAGAGAACGGCGTGTTGGTCGTGTCTCTTGGATCTGCCAGGGAATCGAACCCCCAGAACACCACGAGACCGGTACCAATAAAAAGCCCGAGAGCATAAGCAAGTTTTCGCGTCATCGACCAAATAGAAAAATAGGCTCCGCCTTGACGCTTGCCTGTCAGGCTGGAATCGACATCAACGACATCGGCCGCCATCGCATAAGGCAAGGCTGAAAGAGCACCAATTGAAGACCCTTTCAGGCACATAATGACAATAAAAAACAGAAACTTGCCAGTCGGGATGCCTTCAAAATAGGCGACCGATGATAAGTAGGCTTCTTCAGGCAGGAAGGTTAGAAGGTTCGAGATCTGAAAAGCATCAAACCAAACGAGGGGTGCAATGGCAATCAGTGGTATTAAGGAAGACCACAACGCATACCAGCCGATCGCCACCATTGTTGCCCTGTGTTTACCTATTCGACGAGAGAGTTTGAACCAAAGAGGAATAGCGATCAGCTGTGATAGAAAATACGGTGCCAGATAGAAGCCGAACAAATCACCCGCAAGCAGTACGTGTTTTACAAAAAAGAAACTCAAGGTGTTGGTCATTGCTGCGCCAATCGTCGAGAACAGAAATGCAATCACCAGACGACGATAAGGTTCGTTCTTCCATACATACTTCAAGCTATCTCTTAGCGGCAGCTCGTCTTTTTTGGTCTCCGTCACCTTGAACTCTGGCACCGAGAACATAGCGTTGACAACCAGAACAGGCATAACGATCGCTATTGCCAGAGACAAAAAATAGACAGCATCAGTGGGTTTGCTGTATCCGAAAAAAAAGATGATTGCTGGCGTGAAGGCACCAACCAGCGATCCCGTAACCGCAAAGCCCTCGCGCCAACTGGTCACCAGTGTCCGCTCATGGTAATCAGGGGATAGCTCTGCACCCCATGCGCTGTATGGAACATCCTTAATGGTTGAGCCCACATAGGTAACGACCAACATCATCAACATCCAGGGGTAGCCCGTGTTGAAAGTCAAACCAATGAGGCTCATCTCGCGAAAGGTGATTGGTGGGATGAACAACATACAGATGCCAAATATGTATATCGGCATACCTAACAGGACAAAGGGTTTTCTTCTTCCCCATCGCGTTCTTAGACGATCGGACAGAAACCCAACGATCGGATCAGTGATCCCATCAAAAATTCGAGCAAGAACAAGAACAAGCCCCACAAAAGCAAGACCAAGACCAAACCCCTCGCTATCTGCATAAACTGCCGGCAAGTAAACGGCCATCGGCAAACCGACCATGGCCAAGGGCATGGCAGGTGCCCCATAAGATGCAAGCATCCATGGGTTCAACACACCCGGCTTGTAATCTTTCACTTCTAGCCCTTTATCCAATAAATAAGCTCTCAGACATTACAGCAGAATACTCATATGATCCCTCAACAGTTAATGGTTAAGACAACATCGTCCTTCGCGGGACGCTATTACCAGCGGTACCTTACAACCGACCTGTTTACTGCGAAGTGCCTTGGCCAAATTTAGGCCAGGATACAGCGACGTTCACACAAGGCTCATCGCCCGTAGCATGCTGTCGGTAATGTATCGAAAAAGCGTCTATGGATACTGATTCACTCACCAGCAGCAA
>JABGVY010000316.1 GCA_018645845.1 Gammaproteobacteria bacterium
AGCACTCAACCCTTCTATTTTTGCCTTCAGGTCGGCATCAAGTGCTGTGTAACCTGCCCGCATATCGGCCCAGCCTGTCTGCCCACCTTTTAAGGGAACATGGTGCGCCGTAAACACCGTGGCAAGCGCCTGAACCTCCACATAGGTGCTGTCGTAGTGCCACCCCTCATTTCCTTTCAGTATTTGCACAACCTTGTCTGAGTCATCATCGACTCGAAGTGAGCCATCTTTTTTAACGTTGCCAATGGGTGACAACTCAAATTCAAGTTCACCAAATCGAGTAGCAAACGCCTCTTGTTCCTCCTTCGTCAGATGTTGGGCCGGAAAAACAAGCAGTGCATGTTCAAGCCAGAGATCATAAATTTGATCGAAATCTGTATCACTGATCGAGCCGAGTGCTACCCCGGTCACCTGGGCCCCGAAGGTTGCGTTCAGTTTTTCGACTTGCATGGTCATCGCAGAGTACTCAGGCAAATTGCGGCAGGCTGCTGCGCTCAATAGCCTCTATCACGTCAAATGGCATAGGGATCGACCGGCGTGCATCAAGATCAATACACAGGCCGACCGAATCACTGATTCCCAGTAGTAAACCTGTTTCTTCAGCAAACATCCAACGCCGTGATTGTCTCCATTTTTCTCCATTGGCGATATCAGCACCGATGGATAGAACAATCTCTCCCGCCATTGGCCTGTGCCAGACCACGTTACGGGTCTCAATCATCGCCCAACTGTACCGGCGCCCCTCGGAATCACGCATGACCGGAGGCCCGCCAGGTTCGTTCTCCTCTCCTGTGGTAGGCCGGTGGAGGACGAACATCAGGTCCACTTCTTCGCGCAGCCTTCCATCGGAGTCGCAATCATCGGCATAAACCACATTCTTTCGTCGACCACTCATCATACCGGGGGTCGGATCATCTCCGACGACTGCTTCGAGTTCCTCAAGCGAGATCCTTGCCGGATCATTTAATGACAAAGATCTTGGCATCCCATACTCGGGCACGCGCACACTATATTCGCGGGTGAGGTCAGTTTTGGCACTCGTGGCGTTAATATCCAGAACCTGCTGATTAGAGACATCAATCAGACAACTTCGCAGGATAAAAGAGGCCGCAACCTGGTTATTGTCGGGATTTCGGATTTCAAAATAGCCATTTATTGCCTGTGACTCATCTGATCCCGCATCCGCAATCAAGCCACCGAGCGTAAGTAGCGTAGCACCGGCAAACTGTTCTCTGTGAAACCGTGTATAAGTGTCAAGTCGGCGGATGGCCTTGCCCGAGCCGTCCTGGATACCCAATTCTGCCAGCATAGCCCGATTCGCCTGAGCCACCCTGGTCATGTAATAACGCACGTTCATATGACCCAGGGCATCGATCTCCTCTGGCTGCACAGTGGATTCGTGCAGGACTTTCAACTCCGTCATGGGTAGCTCAATATTTGTCATCATTCAGAGGGAGGGGATTCTAGCGCCTATCTACCTTCATTCAACAGCCACCCTGACGCCATTTCGTCCCTTTATGGCCCCCAATAGCCATTTGTACAGGAACACTGCGAGTTTGGTTCTCAACCCTAAACCACCTTACAATAGGTCACTTTTAAGTCACTTTTACAAATGCCCCTACTCTCCACCAGACACTTTCAAATGAACAGAGGAACAGATCATGGCAGACGCCTACATCATAGACGCAGCTCGCACACCGCGCGGTATCGGCAAGGCCGGTAAAGGCGCACTCACCGAATTCCACCCAGGCAGACTGCTCGCCCAGGTGTTCGAAGAGATCGGCAACCGAAACGACCTGAACACAGAAGAAATTGATGATGTCGTTGTTGCCTGTTCATCCCAGATTGGCAAGCAGGGATCCTGCGTCGGCAGGATGGCAGCACTTGATGCTGGCTGGAGCGAAAAAGCCTGCGGAATGACGCTGGACCGTTTCTGCGGCTCGGGTATTACCTCCGTCAACATTGCAGCAGCAAACTTGATGAGCGGCATGGATGATCTTTGCGTTGCCGGTGGTGTAGAAATGATGTCCTACACGCCAACGGTTCCACGCGCGGATAAAAACCGCACCGTTGATGGCAGCAACCTGCACCTTCGAAACCTGCATGCTCAACCCCACCAGGGTATCTGCGCAGACATGATCGCTACTCTGGACGGCTTTACGCGCGAAGACGTTGACGCTCTGGCTGTGGAAAGCCAAAAGAGAGCAAAACATGCGATCGATAATGGTCACTTCGACAAGAGCCTAATCAAGGTCAAGAACGAAGACGGCACGATAGCCCTTGAAACAGAAGAGTTTCCTCGCCCCGGCACAACAATGGAGTCACTGGCTTCACTGGAC
>JABGVY010000165.1 GCA_018645845.1 Gammaproteobacteria bacterium
TGCTGTGTGTCCTGGTTTCATCAAAGGGGAATGGCTTGCCGAGGGCATGGGTAGGGAAACTTATGAAGCCTCTAAGTCATTTCTTGAAGCTAAAACGCCCTTGCAGAAAACCTGCACTCCGGATTCCGTCGCGGAATCCATCCTCGGGTTTATCGAAGGACATTCCATTGTGACGGGCCAGCACCTGGTGCTGGACGGCGGGCACTTGCTACTTTAACAGCTCGGCCCAGTCAGTGTTCGGCAAGCTAATAGACGAAGTTGAAAAGAAGACAGGTTCAATTGCTCGCTAAATCTGCAAGGGCTTAAGTTGGTATTCTAGGTGGACTGGATTAAACAGAGCGGGCGCGGCGCTTTGTCAGACGACGCCCTCTATCCGTAATTCAGTCTTTTGTGTGGGAGAAATGCCAGGTGTTGCCTACTATCGTTGGTCTGTGACTTGGAGAGAAATTGACATAGAAATATGTAACCAGAATACAGCCAGTGCGCAAAGTCATGGTTTTGTGAGCCACGTCACAAGGGTTACGAAAAGTTGTTGGTAGAGGAAATAAATCCAATCCACGAAATTAAGCGATAGCCTTAATCACAGACTAAGATCTGCATATTTAATCTCACCCATTTCAATCTCACGGGATTCAATTTGAATAATTAAGTAAACTGCCTTAATCACTCATTCAGGAAAGTGACATGTTTTACAAACAGATTATTACAGCCGCTATATTGTTCGCGGTGTTGCCACCCGTAGCCGCTAAAAGCCTCAAATCTTCACTAAGAGACTGTGGTGAAATTGAATCCAGCGAACAACGACTCGTCTGTTTTGACAAGCTCCTGGCGTCGAAAAACCACGAGACCAATGAGAACGATCAATCCCCGCCGCCCATAACCGATGAGATTGGGCTAGCGATACAGAAAGAAGCTGAACCGAATGTGGAGCATTCCGTTGTCATCACAAACTGCGAGTCGAGCTCTTCTTCCAAACGTTTGTTCTTTTATTTAGATAATGGCCAGGTCTGGCGCCAAAAAAATGTTAAGTGGCTGTCCAAAAGAGACTGCCAGTCAAACGGTGTGATTCGGGAGGATTTCTTTGGCTTCACGTTGTTCATAGAAGCCATGAATAAAACTGTACGAGTATCACGTGTTCGCTAACGACGCTGATAATCTTCTGGCAACGACTAGTGATCCCTCCGAGGGTGCTTTAACAGCCTTTTCAGCTTCCACGGCAGACTCTTGTTCGGTTGCTAGTGAAACTGTGGCAGATGCTGCTGCCTGCTGTGCCAACTAACGCAGAGAGAATATAAGTTGCGGCTCGCTGGGGATATAGGCGAAGGGTTAAAGCTATGCAGGCTTTCCCCTGTTGAGGCGAACTCGCCAAGCGACACCTACCCGCAGTGGAGGTGATTACCATGAGAGCCAGGCCGTTCACTTGGAGTTGGTTCTAAGGTTCCCCTGCGTCTTCGATACCCGCGGATTGTGCACTTGGCCTTGTTAACCAGGGTATTAGCCAAAACCATCCAACGACCGGGAAGGGTAAGATCCAGAGCCAACACCACCAGCCACTTTTACCAACAGCATGTAACCGTCTAACAGTAACTGAAAGGGTAGGTATCGCCATAACCGGGCGATACGCCAGAACGGCCAAACCTACTTGATCGTCCATATAACCCGCTGGATAAAAACGCCCAAAGGGCAAGTCCTGTAAGGTGGCTAAAGGGGGCAGGAAGAAGTGATCGATGAGCCAAACCACAGCGTACGCTAGAAAGAAAAATAGCATGAAATACCAAAACTCTGAAACGGTTGCTCTGCCCTTAAAGTTAAAGTAATGCCTGAACCCGCTTCGAGTGGAAAGCCCTAAGTGATTGAAAAAATTCATTCATGCCCCTTGTGAATTTATTAGGAAGTAAGCTGCGGGAAAGAAGAGAACGTGAGCAGACGCGTAGTAATAAATGATAGGTAATTGACATTGCTTTTTTCACCCATATTCGGGGTCATTGGCTGAGTTGGGGGTTTCTCCGCGTAGCTAGCTCAGCCTGGATTTCTTCGTGGCGCGCTCGCGTTAGGCGATATTTCAAATAAAAGAAGACGGCGATGATGCCCGGAATGACGGCAATCGGCCCGTCGATCAATCCCAGGCGAAATACAATGTCTGGGTTCACAGTGCCGGGTTCCGCACCGACGGGAAAATCAATCACATCAATCGCAATGCCCGCTAGCAGGTGCCCAAGCCCTGACGACGCTTTGGCGAAAAATGATCTGGCAGCATAAAAAATGCCTTCTTGGCGACGATGGGTATTGAGTTCGTGCTCGTCAGCAATATCTGCTAGAGCTGACATAGCGCTGATCAGCAGGATTACTCCAAAGATCAACGTAAAGAGGTAAAAGACCATCAACGTCGGCATTAGCATATCGGAATCGTTTTCAGGGAATAAACCTAAAATTCGCAGTAGAACTGGCGCGGTGGCAAAAATGAGTAAGCAAACCAATCCGACAATGAGGACAGGTTTTTTCTCGAACCGATTGTGTAAAGGGGCGGTCACCGCGTAGCCAAACAGCGTGGCCGCTAAA